>PMUF01000637.1:0-13582 GCA_003167015.1 Chitinophagaceae bacterium
GGTGGAAGAATCGCGCCATGTGCTGCGCGTCCTTGCGCGCCGGTAATGTATGCACAGTCCCCTCACGGAATATATAAAGGCCGACGGAATCACCCTGCGTAAAAGCCAGCCAGCCCAATGCCGCCGCCAGATGGCGACCGTATCCCATCTTCGTATACGCCCCCTCACGATGATCCATGGAAAGACTGGCGTCGACCAGCAGCCGGACCGAAATGCTCGTCTCGATCTCCGACTCCCGGATATAATAACGGTCGGAGCGGGCATATCGCTTCCAATCCAGCCAGCGCAGATCATCCCCGGGCTGGTAGCTGCGATATTGGCTGAACTCAAGCCCCGGCCCCTTCACCTTGCTCTTGTTGATGCCATTCATAAAACCGTCGATCGTCTGGCGCGCCGCCAGCGACAGATCCTTAATGGCCATTAAAATATGGTGATCGGGTATCATTTCAATAACCCCTTGGGCCGGTCAATGGTCTTGATCAGGAAAGCAGTCACATCGTCGGGATGGATATTCTCGGCCTCGGCCTTGAAATTCATCAGGATGCGGTGCCGCAGCACCGGGTTGGCCATCGTATGGATATCTTCCATCGTCACGGCATACCGCTGATGGAACAATGCCCTGGCCTTCGCCGTAAGGATCAGCGCCTGCCCCGCCCGTGGGCCTGCTCCCCATCGCACCCATTCCTTCACATAAGAATGCGGGGTGGTATCTGGCCGCGTCGCCCGGATGATATCCGCAACATAACGTATCATATCTTCACTGATGCTGACCTCCCGCACCAACCCCTGCAGGCGCTTGATCTCTTCCCCGCCGATGATGGGATGAACGGCCGGCCTTCTGACGCCGGTCGTATGACTGAGGATCATTGTCTCCTCCTCCGCACTCGGATAACCGATCCGGATATACAGCAGGAACCGGTCCAGCTGCGCCTCGGGCAACGGATAAGTTCCGGCCTGTTCGATGGGATTCTGTGTGGCAAGAATAAAGAAGGGACGGTCCAGTGGATACGTCTGACCACCGTAGGTGATCTCGAACTCCTGCATCGCCTCCAGCAATGCCGACTGCGTCTTGGGCGGAGTCCGGTTGATTTCATCAGCCAGCACGATATTGGCAAATAAAGGGCCTTTGTTGAATTTGAAGAACCGTCGCCCGGTCGTATGGTCTTCTTCCAGGATCTCCGTGCCCAGGATATCCGTCGGCATCAGGTCCGGAGTGAACTGGATGCGGCGGAAAGAAAGGTCCAGCGCCTGGGACAGGGTCCTTACCATCAGTGTCTTGGCAAGACCCGGCACCCCCTCCAGCAAACAATGGCCACCAGCAAGGAGCGCCACCAATATTTCTTCGATAATATCCTCCTGGCCGACAATAACCTTACGGATCTCTTTTTTCAGTTGCGACAGTTTTCCCAATAGTGACTGTACTTCACTTTCGACGATTTCCAAACTCGATTGGTTTTAGATGTATTAAATATTTTCTCTCAGACTGTTGACCGGGTTGACGCGGGCAGCGCGCAATCCCTGCCACCCGACCGTCAGAAAAGTAATGGCAATGGCAAGCAATCCCGCTAGTATAAAGATCCACCCGCTGAGCGGGATATGGTAGGCAAAATCATGCAGCCATTTGTTCATCAGCCATGCAGCAAGCGGCGACGCAATGAGCAGCGCAATGATCACCAGACGTAAGAAATCCCTGAGCAACAGCATGATCAACCCCGGCACGGTAGCGCCCAGCACCTTGCGGATACCGATCTCCCGGATCCGCTGGACAGCCATGAATGAAGCCAGCCCAAATAACCCGATACAGGAAATAAAGACAGCAATGACAGCAAAATAGCCGACCAACTTACTTAGGTCCTCCTGAGCTTTATATAAGCCATTGATGTTTTCATCCAGGAAACTGTATTCAAAGACCCGCTCGGGAAAGTACCGGTCCCATAGCCGCTGAATACTGGCCAGCGTGGTCGGAACATGGTCAGGACTAATCCTGATGGCAAAAGTATGAAAGCGTGGCACATTCACATCCATCACCAGCGGAGCCAACGGCTTGTCCAACCGGTTAAAATTGAAATCTTTAATGACCCCTATGATATGGCCCCTTTTCCCGGAATGACTGTCCCCGCGCACAAAATCCTTTCCGATCGCATCCTCCGGGCTCTTCCAGCCAAAAGCTTTTACGGCGGATTCATTGATGATAAACGCCTGAAGATGGTCCGTTCCGGTCGTCTTCGAGAAATCCCTGCCGGCCACCATCTGCATTTTCATGGCGGAGATAAAATCGTAATCAACCGACGCCCACGCAATAAACAGATTTTCCTGCTCGACATGGCCCTCCGGTATGACCAGCGCTCTTACCGGTGCATCACCCGGTAACAGGGACGCCAGCGTAACGGCGCCGACCGAAGGATATGCACGCAGATCATTCTCGAAAGCATTCATCCTGGCCCGCAAAGCACCATCGATCGTACCGCTTAGCGCAGAAGGGTTCTTGCCGAAAAGCGGCGCCACCACAACCTGGTCCTTATCGAAACCAAGAGGCTTGTTCCGAAGGAATACCAATTGTCGCTGAATGACCACCGCGCCGATGATCAGCGCCACCGCAACGGCGAATTGGGTAACGATCAAAGATTGCCGGATCACCAACCCAGCCCCTATGGACCTGCCCGTCTTGCCCTTCAGCAGAGAGGTCAGCCTCCAACGCGTAATATACAATGCCGGATACAACCCTGCCAGCAAGCCAGTGCAAACAAGTAGCACCACCAGCCCCAGCATGATTGGCCCGGACCATAATACACCCACCGGCAAATTCTTCCCCGCAACCGTATTCAGCAATGACAGCCCTGGTATCGCCAGCAACAGTGCCAGCGTTCCCGCAATAAAGCTCATCAATAGCCCCTCGCCAAGGAATTGCAGTAACAACTCCCTGCGCCCGGCCCCGGACACCTTCCGTACCCCGATCTCCGCTATCCTTGTCAGCGACTGGGCATTCGAAAGATTGATGAAATTAATGTTGGCGATCAGTAGGATCAGTAGTGCGATACCCGCAAAAATGTAGATATACGTAATATTATTGGTACTCTCGTTCCCTTCCACATCTGAAGCATGCAGATGGATCGCAGACAAAGGCTGAAGCGAAAAATAGTATGATTTCCTTACCCGCTCATCCCCATACTTTTTGGTCAATTGCCGCAAAGCCGTTTCCACCGGCGCCACCTCCTGCCCCGGGCGCAGCAGGATAAACGTTTCCGCCGGGTCGTATAGCCAGTCAGTCCGGAGAAAATTGACTGCCGCCGGAGTTTCCACAGAATAGAGCGTCTCGAATGACACCAGCGCATCGAACTGTACGTCAGAACCCGCCGGCAGTGCATCGATCACCCCCGTCACCTGCAGCACCGTCGAATTCTCATACAGCAGGGATTTGCCCAATGCAGGCCCGTCACCGAAATATTTACGGGCCATCATTGTCGTAAGGACAATGGAATTCGGATGTACCAACGCATCTTTCGCAGTTCCTTCTTTCCAGTGCGTCGTAAAAATGTCAAAAAAGGCATTATCCGCAAAATCGACACCCGGCTCCTGGAATCTCTTCACCATTCCCCCCATACTCGTCACGCCACACGTTCCCGCCACTTCCTGCCATTCTCCGGGCTGCGTCGACAGGATCCCGCTTCGGTTATACAGCCGCGCCACGGCAGCCACGGGCGGAATATCCTTCACAATAGCTGGGCCGGCCGCATTCGGCGTACCCGCACCCTTCCGGGCCCCATCGCTCTTGATATAATTGACGCGATAGATATCTTTATAATGTGTGTTGAATGTATTATAACTGAGTTCATCCCACAGATACACGAGGATCAGCAGACAGCAGCATATTCCTATGGAAAGGCCCGCTAATTTGATCAGGCTGGCCCCCTTATGCCGCAATAAGTTTCGGTATGCAGTTATAAGATAATTTTTTATCATGTACGTCGATCGGACACCATCCATCATTTTTTACGTCCCGAACAAGAAAATTAAAGATAAAATCATCAACTTTAAAAAAAATACATGGCCGGTGAATCGATTAATGTGGGAAAAATTTACGTTTATGCGGTTTCGCTACCGGTCCGGGGACTGGGATACAGATCAAAGGATGCCATCCAACCTGCTGAACTCACTCCTGGAATACACTACCATCCCCATCAACCTGCAGGAAAAGGTGATCGACCTCGACAGTCCCGACATCTTTAACTACCCCTTCGCTTACATCAGCGGTCACAAACTGGTGCAGTTCAACGCACAGGAAAGCGCAAATTTCCATCAGTATGTGCAAAACGGCGGCTTCGTATTCGCCGATGACTGCAATCACGACATCGACGGGCTCTTCGCCCGCTCCTTCGAAGCCCAGATGACGACCCTGTTCGGACCGGGCTCTATGCACAAAATACCCAACGACCACAGCATCTATCGCTGCTTCTTTCATTTCGAAAAAGGGCCGCCCAATACCAATTTCGAGCTCAACGGCTGGGGCGATGACCTGGTGCACGACTACCTGAAAGCAATTGTGATCAACGGCCGCATCGGGGTCCTCTATAGCAATAAGGATTATGGCTGTGAATGGGACTACGATTTCCGCAACAAACGATTCCTCGCCGAAGACAATACCAAATTCGGGGTAAATATCATTATGTACGCATTGAACGCCCTTACTTCGGCGCCATCTTAACCACCATCCGCGTCAACACCCCCGGCGCAAACCTGCTCAGCAATAACCCCATCCTCTCGCCCCCCATCTTCCCGATATACGCCTCGAATTTGCCTTTGGCCAACGCCCGCAGGATCTGCTTCGCCGCCTGATCCGCCGGCAACCCACCCTCTATATTGGCAGAAGACCGCCCCATCGGCGATCCATCTGCCGTCACAGCATGCACGGCAATATTCGTCCGGATATACCCCGGGGTCAATATCGTCACCCCAATATTCATAGGCGCCACCTCTGCCCGAAGACAGTCGAAGAATCCATGCAAAGCATGCTTGGCCGCCGCATAGGCCGATCGCATCGGTGTGCCGATCTTCCCCATCACACTGCTCATGACCGCAAAATGACCGGCTTTCCGCTCCATAAAATGGGGCAGAACAGCCTGCGTCAGCGCTACATAGCTGAAATAATCCAGCTCCATCACCCGGCGCTGAACCTCCAGGCTGGTGTCCTTCACCAGACCGCGCTGACTGACTCCGCCATTGTGGATCACCCGATCGATCTGCCCGAAATAGGAAATGGCTTCGGCCGTTTTAGCAGTCAACGAAGGAATGTCCAGCAAATCCAGCGGCAGCACCCGCACCTGCTCCGGATGCGCACAATCCCGCCTGACCCGCTCCAGTTCATCGGCTCGCCGGCTCGACAGGATCACCCGGGCCCCCGCAGTAGAAAAAGCATACGCAAGAGCCTCGCCGATGCCGGAAGAAGCGCCCGTGATCCAGACAACCTGGCCGGTAAAAGAGATAGACATGTTAATAACTTTCCGCTAAATTACATCAAACATTTTCATCCATGACCGATAAAGCCATCCTCAACATCCTCGTCATCGGAAAGGATCCGGAGATACTGACAGTCGTCCTTCGTCTGCTGAACGACTACCCGCAAGCCAACTATCACGCCGTCGGGACCACCGACCCCGCTCAGGCTCGCGAACTTTTCGCAGACGGCGACATCGGTCTCGTACTGATAACCAACGGTATCGACCCTACCCTCGACGCCTCCCTCCGCGAAGAATTCCTCACGCGCCGCCCCGGCATCCGCATCCTGCAACACTATGGCGGTGGCAGCGGACTCCTATTCGCCGAAATCGCACAAGCCCTGTCCCTTCCGCACTGATCCCTGAGACAAAAAAAAAGCCCCCACCGTTGTGGAGGCCTTCATAGCTTTAAAGTGATACTGAACACAGCACGGCCATGTTCTAACTGTTATTGCTGACTGCCGCTGGCACTTTTACCGGAATATTCCGGGTGGTCGGCGTCACTCGAAGAGTTTCCATTCGTCGGACCAGACTGCGGATTATTGTTGTTCTGCTGCTGATTATTCGGCTGTTGATTATTATTATTCTGTGGTTGCCCGTTCCCATTATACCGCTGCGGCTGACCATTGTTATTCTTTAGCGAATTGTAATAGTAGTCATGGCGGGCCTGGGTAATGGCAGCATCACGCTGCTGTTCCAGCTGGTTGATCCGCTGTTCCCTTTCCGATTTCGGCAGGCTCTTATCATGCTTCACATCCTTGATCTGCTGCTTATAATCGCTCTTGATCCCATCGATCTGCTCATTCAGCTGGCTGGGCATAGGCCCACGACCATAATAGTAAGGAGGATAGGCATAAGGGCCATACCAGGGACCATACCAGCCAGGATAACCCCAGCCTAATCCCCAACCCAATCCATAACCATATCCATATCCTACTCCCACATAGACGGGAGCATAATACGCACGACCATAGTAGCCACCGTGGAATCCGCCACCGACATAGGCATGGCCGCCGCCCCGCTGAGCCGAAGCGCCTGCGGCAAGGCTAAGCGAGAACAATATGATGAACAGCTTCTTCCCGGCGCTCCCATATGTCCTCTTTTTTCTGGTTTCTTGCATCGTCGTTTTCATATCTTAAGTTTTTGTGTTTACATATATATAGACGCAAAAACCACACGAGAGTAAAAGCTTTATAGTACTTATAACTAATCTATAACATTACCTTTACCAATGCATAACGTAAAGAAATGTTAAAGCCGCCGAATAATTTTATCTTAGTTGACCTAAACCAGAACACTTAAGATAACTGCTTATGAATAAACGAATTCTACTTTGCGGAATACTCCTTCAGGCTTCCCTGACACAAGCCCAGCAAATGACGGCCATGGGCAACCTTACCAACCCTTCGGTCAGCTTCGAAAAATGGATCAGTCTAAGCCAGGTCGGGACTGTCGTCCTGTCTCCAAACGGCGCCAATATAGCGTATACTGTCACGTCGACAGATTGGAAAGACAATTCCTACGACGCAGAGATTTGGGTATCCCGCGGAACTCAACCCCCTTTTCGATTGACACACAATCCAAAAGGCAGCAGTACCTCACCGAAATGGAGCCCTGATAGCAAATGGATCGCTTTTCTGAGCGACCGGGGCGATAAATCCCAGATCTATCTCATCTCTGCCGAAGGCGGGGAAGCGTTTCCTCTGACTAAAGAAGACGAAAACATCAGCGCCTTTGCCTGGAACCCCGACGGACATCAAATCGCTTTTATCCGTAACGAAGCCGACAGCAAAACAACCAAATCGATAAAAGATCACTTCGGCGCATTCGGCGAAGAAGGAAAAGACTACAAGCTCTCCCACCTCTGGGTTATCCATTTCTCGATCGACTCCCTGACCAATCCTTCCATTCATCCCGATTCCACCTTTTGGCCTATCCCTGCCCGTATCACCAGCGGCAACTTTACCGTGACCGATTTCAAATGGAGCCCCGATGGTCAGACCATAGCCTATAGCCGCCAACCTGATCCCCTTATCCCTTCATCCATCCATGCCGGCATCGACGTGCTCGATCTGGCCACCCGCAAACTTCGCATGACCATCGCCGACCCGGCCGGAGACGAATTATTGGCCTGGAGTCCCGACGGCAACAATCTTTTATATAGCAGCGCCGTAACCGATACCCTCTCGCAATATTATAAGAACAACCGGCTCTTCCTCACTCCGATTACCCCATCAGGACCAGCACCAAAAGAAATAGCCGCCTCCTTCGATGAAAACAAGTCGGTCCAGGACTGGACCCCAAAAGGGATTTTCTTTATTGCCTCCCAGCGGACCAAAAATGTCCTCTTCCATCTCGATCCCGCAACCGGCGAGATCACTCCTGCAACCCAGCCGGCCCCGCCCGTCGATGTCATCAACAACGCGAGCTTCAGCCTGGATGGCCGGCAACTGGCCTATAGCGGCCGGACCTTCACGGGCCTGACCGAAATCTTTGGCCCCTCCGGACAGCTTACCCATCTCTCCGATCAGCTCAAAGGCTGGCCACTGCCAACCAACGAAGTCATCCAATGGAAAAGCAAGGACGGCACTACCATCGAAGGAATCCTCCTCAAACCCGCGAACTATGACGAAAAGAAAAAATATCCCCTGCTGGTCGTCATCCACGGCGGCCCAACGGGCGTCGACCGGCCCGAACCCGTTCCGACCTATGTCTATCCGATCATGCAGTGGTGCGAAAAAGGCGCCCTGGTGCTGCGGGTAAACTACAGGGGATCAGCCGGCTACGGAGAAAAATTCCGCGCCCTGAATGTCCGCAACCTGGGCGTGGGAGATATGTGGGACGTCATAAGCGGCGTGGACTATCTCAACAAAAAAGGATGGATCGACACCACCCGCATGGGCTGCATGGGCTGGAGCCAGGGCGGCTATATCTCCGCCTTCCTGACGACCCACACCCCGATCTTCAAAGCCATCTCCGTAGGCGCCGGCATTTCCGACTGGGAGACATATTACGTTTCAACCGACATCACCCCCTTCACCCGCCAATATCTGAAAGCTACCCCCTGGGAAGACAAAGCCATTTACGAAAAGACTTCTCCTATTACTACCATCGACGAGGCGAAAACACCTACCCTTATCCAACATGGCGAACTCGACCACCGCGTTCCCATCTCCGACGCCTATGAATTGTACCGCGGCCTTCAGGATCGAAATGTCCCCTCCCGCCTCATCGTATATAAAGGCTTCGGCCACGGCATCACCAAACCCAAAGAACGCCTGGCCGCTGTCTGGCACAACTGGCAATGGTTCGGAAAATATATCTGGGGCGAAGACATCCCGCTGCCGGACAAATAAACCCTACCGGCCAACAACCAACCCCTGCCCTGGCAGCCATTTATCGTATTCCATATAGCTCGCCACCTCCCTGGCCATTTCCTCTCCCTTCAGCTTGGCTACCAGGTGCAGCGCACCGTCGATGCCCGCAGAAATGCCCGCAGTCGTCATCACCCTGCCATTATCAACAAAGCGTACCCCTGCCAACACTTTCGTCGCCGGCAGCTCCTTACGCAACGCCTCGATGCTCGAATGAAAAGTAGTCGCCGTCAATCCATCCAGGATGCCCGCCTTACCCAGGATGAACGCTCCCGTGCAAACGGAAAAATAATACTGTGTCCCCCCCTTCCGGGATTGTATCCACGATATCAGCGCCGTGTCGGCGGCAGAAGGCCCCGCATTGCCTCCAAAGAAGGCAAGGATATCGGCCGGTGGAGCATCGGCCAGGCTGTAGTCCGGCATGATCTTCAATATCCCCTGCGCTACCAATGGCTCCTTCTTTTTGGAAACGGTGAACACCCTAAAACCGGCATAAGAAAAGACTTCCATCGGACCGGCAAAATCCAATACCTCCACCCCATCCTGCAGATAAAAACAAATGCTGATCGTTGGCGCTGTATTACCCAGCAATGCCTTTCTCTCCTTATAGGTCTGACGAACCAGCTTCATCCCGCAATACGGACAGACCCCCTCATGGGTATGAGCCACGGTATCGCAGTCGTTCCCGCAAGGCTCACAGAAATAGGCTGCACTGTCCGGTGAAGTGATGGCCAGCACCGACAGGCTCGGTGACGCCTGCCCCCTGACAGCGGCCACAAACAGCAGAAAGACGACGGTAAACAACAATAGCTTCATGGTAAATATTTTTTGATGGAACAATACCACAAAGCTACCCGGAGTCGGGGCAGGAGAAAAGGACAGTCATCCGCATTATCCGGACAACCTTATCCCCGCTCCGCCGAAGGCAGCCGCCCCGTATGCTTCTTGATCATTTGCCGCAGCTGGTTATCGCTTTGAAGCCCGCACTGCCTCGTGATCGCACCGATCTTGGTTTCCTGGTGGAGGAGATGAAGGGCTTTTTCAAACCGTAATTTCTCCAGGTATTGACCGATGGTGATGCCGGTTGTCATTTTGAAAAGCCGCGTCAGGTTCCGGGGGCTCGTATGGATCATGGCCGCAAGCTCCTCTACCCGGACCTTTTCATGCAGATGCCCTACTATCCAATCCTGTACGGCATGGATGTCGTCCCGGATATGTCGCCGGTATTGCAGATAAATGCTTTCCTGGTCCTCCCCTCCATCCCGGCGAATGTATACCACCAGTTCCCGGGCAACCCGATAGGCGAATTCCGCCCCATGCCGCCGCTCCAGCAGGAAGAGCGCCATGTCCACTCCGGTCGTAACCCCCGCACTGGTATAAATGTGATCGCTCTTTACAAAGAGACGATTGATCTGTACCCGCAACGCCGGAAACTCCCGCTGCAATCGCTCCGTATACTTCCAGTGCGTCGTACATTCCCTGTTGTCCAGCAGCCCGGCCCTGGCCAGCGCAAAAGCACCGGTACAGACCGAACAAATTGTCGCTCCCACCGAATCAGCCTTCCTCAGCCACGCCGTCAATGCCCCATCCACCGGCTCCTTCATCTGCCGGAGATCGAAACCCGGGATAATAACAATATCCGCGCCTGAGACCGCCACGGTAGTATAGTCTTTCAACCCGGCTAATTGCAGCCGCGAAGAACAGACCTGGTCCACCCGGTCCGAAATATATACGATATCATAGGGATGACCATAATATGCCGCCTCATAAAAAGCCTGCAATGCCCCCGCCAGATCAAGGATATGAACGTCCGCGTTAATAAAGAAGATCACTCGATTAGTTGACATATATGCAAAAATTACTAAAAGTTTAGCGAATTCATCTCCACCCCTATTCCCCATCCCCACCAACCCCTTACGGTCATCCCTAGCTCTCAGGCGGTTGCGCAACTAAGAATTTACACTTAGTCAGAACAGAAAAGCGCAGAAAAGCAAAATACAACGGTAACAGTACCGTTAATCGAAAGAGTATGAGGTAGTTGAATGTTATTTGTTAAGCTCTGAAACCCAAGCCGATGCTGTCCTTACCCCTTAAAACAACAGTGCTGGCAAGCCTTTTCCTTTTCCGCGTCGGCCATGTGCTGCCCGCTGCGGTATTGGCTGGATTGGCGCTGATCATAGCCACTGTTGGATGGTTTTATTTTTTGACACAAGGCCGCAAGCTCGGTGTCAGGGCCCGTCATTTGGAACAACAGGTGGAATCACGCACCCGCCAGACCGAAGAGGCCCACCGCACCAAAAGCCTATTCATTACCAATATGAGCCATGAGGTCCGCACCCCCATGAACGGGATCCTCGGCATGGCCTCCCTCCTCGCCCAAACCTCACTGACCAAAGAACAGCAAAACTATGTCGAAACCATCCGCAGCTGCGGCGATACCCTGCTGACTGTCATCAACAATATACTCGATTTTTCCGCTATCGAGTCCGGCAAACTTACGCTCGACGAAAAATCCACAGACCTGAAATCCTGTGTAGAAGAAGTAATGGAGACTTTCAGGGCACGTACCTCCGAGGCCGGCGTCCTCCTGCATTGTCAGATCGCGGAAGATGTCCCTCCCCGCATCCTTACAGACACCGATCGCCTCCGGCAGATCCTGGCCAACCTTATAGGGAATGCCGTTAAATTTACCCAGCAGGGCGAGATCCGCATCCGCGTATTCATGACCGGCGCCCTCCCGCCTCCTGCAGCTCACGCAGACAGCGTCGTGATCGGTTTCGAAATCGCCGACACCGGCATCGGCATCGAAAAGGACCAATTCGAGCAACTATTCCAGTCTTTTTCACAGCTGGACCCTTCCGGCACCCGCGAATACGAAGGCGCCGGCCTCGGCCTCACCATCTCGGACCGGCTGGTCCATCTCCTCAATGGCCGTATCCACGTCGAAAGCGAGCCGGGAAAAGGCTCCCGCTTTAGCTTCACCATCGCTACCCGGCCCGCTCCCCTCAAGACGGCAGGTACTACACTGGCCACCATCCCACGCCTGGCGGAAAAATACCCGCTGCAAATATTACTGGCAGAAGACAATCCCATCAACCGGCAGCTCGCCGTAATGATCCTCGACAAAATGGGCTATGCCCCCGGTCTCGCTGAAAATGGAAAAGAAGTCCTGGACCAACTCCAGAAAGAACCATTCGATCTCATCTTCATGGACATCCAGATGCCGGTGATGGACGGCTTGGAATGCACGCGACGAATACGAGCGCTGGAAAAGGAAGGGAAGTTAGCAGGGCGCATACCAATCATAGCTCTGACTGCAAATGCAGGAGGTAACGACACTATCACAAAATGTTCACTCATGATCAGCCGAGGCGGAGTGTATGAAAGCCGGTTCCGACGCATTCATAACGAAACCTTTAACGGGAGCGACGTTGAGCAAAGCGATCGAACGTGTACTGGCCCAAAGTGTCGAAAGCGAAGCAGTAGATGGAAATAAATGATGGGGGGTTCGATATATCAGGCGTTGGTTAAGAGGAGGGATAATATATTATACAGATCTCATGTGCATTAGAGCAAATAGAAAATGGCTCGTTTATTCATCGCAACAAGGAACCGGGTTCGCTATTTTGGCTACGTAGGAATTTGCGGCTTTGCCTGATTTCTAAGCGCTGTAGGAAAGTGCCACGCCAGCTCTTTTGACCAACCCCTTGCTGCCAATTTAAATACTCCACCATCGCTGTCTTGTTCTTGTTCAAAATTATGATGCGAAATTCTATGGTTCAACTCTTTTCTTTGCTCGCTTGTGTTTCGTCGGTGTTGAATCTCGTCGCGGCCAGCAATGTCATCGACTTGACGCCTGCGAATTTCGACGAGATTGTCGGTTCGGGAAAGCCTGCTCTGGTATGCCCTCTCTTGGAATCTCTGATGCTGATCTCTAGGTTGAGTTCTTCGCTCCTTGGTACTTTTTCCTACTGCATCTTCTGCGCAATTGCTAATTATTAGGTGCGGTCATTGGTAGGCGATTTTTGGTTGTCGTTTAATGTGATAGCAAAACTCTTGCGCCTATTTATGAACAACTGGCAGATGCGTTTCAACATGCGAAAAACAAGGTTGTAGTTGCAAAAGTTGATGCAGATGCTCATCGTGAGCTTGGACAACGGTTCGGTGTGACTGGTTTGTCCCCAGCTACGTTCTTCACTCTAATTCGTTAGGATTTCCCACCCTCAAGGTTCGTCAAGGATTGATGATGCGGACCTAACGTGTAGTGGTTCAATGGCAAAGCTGCGGATCCCGAGGACTACAAATCTGGCCGGGATTTAGACTCTCTCTCTGGATTCATTCAACAAAAGGCGGGACTCCGACCGAAAGCGGCCAAGAGCGACTCCAAGGTCGTGACTTTGACTGATTCTACTTTTAACAAGGTTGTGCTTGATGAGGAAAAAGACGTTCTTGTCGAGTTCTATGCTCCTTGGTGCGGCCATTGCAAGAGCTTGGCACCGCTCTGGGAATCGCTCGCAAAGACTTTTGCCAATGATAAAGATGTTCGTTCCTCACATTGGAATTGCTTACCATAGGTCGTGGTGGCGAAGATCGATGCGGAAGCCGAAACTACTGTTGCTCAGACTTATGGAATTTCCTCATATCCGCAACTCAAATGTCGACTCTTAAAATGTACTGTGCTGACATACAGTCTTCCCCAAGGGCTCCAAGAAGGAA
>PMUF01000637.1:13624-13952 GCA_003167015.1 Chitinophagaceae bacterium
TAGGATCCTTGATTTGGATGAACTCGCCACGAAACTTGCGGCTGCTACTAGCAAAGCAGAAGAAGGAGAAGTCTACACCGAATTGGAACAAGTCCTCGGGAAGATCACGTCCAAGTATATCTTCTAATCTGGAAAGCGCTCTAATCATCAGTGACGCGAAATATTATGCCAAGGTATTCGAGAAGCTAAAAGCCGATCCCCAGTACCCAATGAACGAGAAGCACCGTCTTGAAGCGATTGTTGCAAAGGGTAATGTTGCAAGTGAGAAGTAGTTCCCCTCTGATCCCCTTTTCTGAACTCTAGGCTCGATAACTTTAAAACGCGTATG
>PMUF01000510.1 GCA_003167015.1 Chitinophagaceae bacterium
GTGAAATTACTGGACAACGACAATGTCCTGCAGCAGAATGCCGTCGGCGTCCTTGGCGTCAACCTCTTGTACGCCTGCTTTTACTACCATACCCACCCTAATATTTTTTTACTATCCCTGATGGACAATTTGTCGAAAGATGCTATTCAAATCGACATGATCCGTTTTGAGGGGCCTGACTTCAGCAAGGTAGATAACAGGCTGATGAGCCTGCATCTCGTCAAATACGGCTTTACCGACGCGGCGCTTTTCGGCCCAGACGGCAAGAACATGCAGCCTTCAGAGGTGCTGTACAAGAAGCATATCGTCGTGATACGCGGTCGTTTCCGCCCTGTCATAAATGTCCATTTGGATATGCTGAATACGGGCGTCCGACAATTTTTGCAGGAGCCTGATGTGGACAAGGACCAGGTCGTGGTGATTGCAGAATTGACCTTGCAGGCCCTGAAAGAAAGAGATGCCGATCCGACTGCCGAGATCGATGAGAAAGACTTTCTCGACCGGGTGGATATTCTTTGCGCGCTGGGACAGACGGTCCTGATCTCCGATTTCCATGAGTACTACAAACTGGTGGCTTATTTATCGAAGATCACCAAACTGAAAATGGGTGTGGTGCTGGGCTATCCCAACCTGGAATATATCTTTTCGGAAGAACATTACAAGGACCTGCCCGGAGGCATCCTGGAATCCTTTGCGACCCTGTTCAGCCGGAAGGTAAAGCTCTTTATTTATCCTACTTTACGCAATGGCATCATTTATAATTGCCTGCGATTTAATCCTCCCTCTCATCTCGTAGACCTCTATCGTTACCTGATCGCCAATAACAAGATCGAGGATATCCATCACTATAAGGAGAGCAATCTGCAGATCCAGACCGATAAGGTGCTGCAACTGATCAAGCAAGGAGCGGAGGGATGGGAGGAATACGTTCCGGCTGAAGTGGCAGCCATGATAAAGGACAGGTGTTTGTTCGGGTTCGTCTGCGAAACAAAACCGGCGGAGCGGAAATAGGTTGGCATTGCCGCCGGCCATGACGGATTACAGATCGACCTGTGAAGACAGCGGGTAACGCAGATTGTGGCAATCGGTCATATCCACAGATACCTTGCCGACAGTGATGGGGCTTTGGATCCGGACAGCGATGTGATTGGGATCGTCGGTAACCCATACCGTCATTTTTTCCCCACCTTCAAACATAGTTCCTTTGACTAGCAGGGGCTTGAACTTAAATGTGCGGAATTTTCCATATTTGGTGCGGATGGTCTCCCTTCCAAGGTACCTTATATAGATAGGATATACCCGGCGATCCAGGAACATGTCAAAGGGTATCCTGTCGTTGGGCTTGTATTGACCGAAATCGATATTCCGGGCATAGAAGATGGCACTGAGGACATCCTGGATACAAGTGGGCACCTGGTAAGTACCCGTATTAGTGATCGCGGTATTGGTGGCTTTATAGAAGGAGACATTTTCGACCGTCTTATAGCCGCCTTCGCTGACATTGCGAATGAACTTATAGGGTTGGAGGGTACTGGTGTCAATGTATGTCTCGTACTTATCCCTTACCTTGAACAACATGTCGTGATAGCTTTTCCCTTCGGCGACGACATGGTACACATCTTTCCCCATCAATTTTTCAAGGTCGGTTTTGAAGGTAGCCTCTCCGCCGGACAGGGAAACGCCCGCTAACACGTATGATACTTTGTAAGTGAGACTTTCGCCTGCCTTGAAGGCTGTATTGCGGATGCTGCCGCAGAATTCACTGTCCACCGGACCGGGCCCATGCCACGCGCTGACATCGGGTTCTCCTCCCCGGACGTTCCATATCATTAAAGGCGAGGCCAACGTCAGCAGTAGGATAAAGACCGGGATAAAGACTTTCATGCCAGGTTTATTTAGTAAGATCTGTCCTTTTCTCATTCAAAGGTAGGTGCAAAATCCGCACCATGATCGGCCGCAGGGTGTCAGGAGCGGTTGCGCCGGGTGAAAGATTCCTTAAAAATTATGCGGAACGCTCGTTCCAGATAATATATCTTTGCGGAACGTTCATTCCGGAATGAAAAGGCTTCAAAAAAAATTTATCACCAACAGACAGTAAATCATTAGCAGATATGAGTAGATTATCAAACAAGGTTGCCGTCATTACTGGCGGCAATAGCGGCATCGGATTGGCCACGGCGCGGGAATTTATCGCCCGGGGAGCGAAAGTTATCATCACCGGACGTAAGCAGGCGGCCGTCGACGAGGCGGTGCGTGAACTGGGTGGCGGAGTCGTGGGTGTGTTGGCAGATACCGCCAACCTGCAACATACCGACGCCCTCGTAGCAAAAGTGAAGGATCTATATGGCAGGGTAGATGTACTCTTCATCAATGCAGGCGTAGGCAGCTTCTTTCCGGTCGAGACCGCTACGGAAGAGCAGTTCGATCATGTCATGAGCATCAACTACAAGGGCGCCTATTTCACTCTCAGCAAGTTCATTCCTTTGCTGACGGAAGGTGCGTCCGTCATCCTTCTGTCCTCCATCAATGCCTTCACTGGCATGGCCAACACTTCCGTTTACGGAGGTAGTAAGGCGGCCCTGAATTCCCTTGCCAAAGTGGCTTCTACCGAACTGGCGCCGAGAAAGATCCGGGTAAACTCCGTCAGCCCCGGCCCCATCGAAACGCCTATCGCGAGCAAACTTGGGCTGGACAAGGCTACCCTCGAAGGGTTCATGGGCGCGATCCGTACCAGTGTTCCCCTCAAGCGAATCGGCACGGCGGGAGAAGTGGCTAATCTGGTGGCCTTCCTGGCCAGTGATGATGCAGCGTTCATTACAGGTACCGATTATGTCATCGATGGTGGGGTGAACGTCAATACGGTCATGAACTAGCGTCTACAAGTCTTATTAATTGAATACCTTTGCAGCGCAACCTGCAAAGGTTTTTTGCTATGGCACGTACAAAGGAATTCGATACTGATGAGATCCTGGGCAAGGCGATCGACCTGTTCCGGGACAAAGGTTACAATGGCTGCTCGATGCAGGACGTTGTGGATGGGCTTGGGCTCAGCCGGTCGAGTATTTACGAAACCTGGGGTGACAAGCGGCAACTCTTCCTGGAGGCCTTGAAAAAATACCTGCGCGAAGGGATGGAGGTTCTGAAAGAGGACATCAATAAAGCCACCGATATGCGGCAAGGCCTGACGAAGGTCTTCGAATCCATTCTGCCTTGCAGCCCGGAAGATCCTTTGCAAAAGGGCTGTTTCCTGGTGAACAGCGTCGTCGAGCTGGTTGTTCATGATCCCGAAATTGCTGAAATGGTCAGAGCTAACCGGGAAGAGGTGGAAGAGATCCTGAGTAAAGCTATCAGAAAAGGACAGGCCGCCGGGCAGTTCTCCTCGTCGCTGGATCCCCTTTCGATTGCGCGTTTCTTCTACACCAGCCTTTCCGGCATCCGTGTGACTGCCCGGTCCGGCGCTGACCGTAAGACACTGGAGGATATCATTCGCGTATCGCTCTCCGTGTTAAAAACACCATAAGTTAAGCCGCGGGTTTATTTTCTTTCATCGAAGATCTGGCGGCTATCAAGGCTACGAAGGTGATGGCTGCAGCAATGGAAAGATAATAGCCTACATAGGACAGCCCGTAACTCTTTGCCAGCGTGGTGGCCAGGTAAGGAGTCAACGATGCCCCCAGAATGCCCGCCAGCGTGAAGGCCAGCGACGATCCCGTATAGCGGACAGCTGCCGGAAAGATTTCAGCAAGAGCTGTTCCGAGGGGTCCATACGTCAGGCCCATTAAAAACATACCCAGGACCAGGAATAAAACTGTCACGCCCCAATTCCCCGGGATGAACAAGGGCGAAAAAAACAGACCGAATAGAAAAATACCCACAGTAGCCCAGATCAATATTCTTCCACGACCATACCGGTCGGCCAAAGCCGCAGATATCGGAATGCCGAACCCGAAGAACAATACGGAGACCAGTTGGGCAATGAGAAAACCCGTCCGGGGATAATGCAAAGCCGAGGTACCCCAACTGAGCGTGAACACCGTCATCAGATAAAACAGTAAGAACGTTGTAATGGCAGCCATGGTGCCCAGTACAATTGCCCGCGTATTTTTGACGAAGACATCGATCACGGGCACTTTTACCCGTGCATTGTTTTTGACGACCCGGACAAAATCGGGCGTTTCGGTTATCTTTAACCGAACATAGAGACCTACCCAAACCAGGATGGCGCTCGCCACAAAAGGGATACGCCAGCCATACTGAAAGAACTGCTGGTCAGTCATGGTATTGGACAGCAAAAGAAAGGTGCCGCTGGAAAGAAAAAGCCCGATGGGCGCTCCTAATTGCGGAAACATCCCGTACCATGCCTTTTTACCGGGTGGAGCGTTTTCCGTCGCCAGCAGGACGGCGCCACCCCATTCGCCGCCCAATCCCAGCCCCTGGCCGAACCGGAACAGGCAGAGCAGGATAGGTGCAGCAACGCCAATCGTCCCGTAGGTGGGGAGGAGACCGATGGCCACCGTCGAGGGCCCCATGGTCATTAATGCGGCAACGAGGGTAGTTTTACGACCCTTGCGATCACCAAAATGTCCGAATAATGCCGCCCCCAGCGGCCTGGCAAAAAAGGCCAGCGCAAATGTCGCCAAAGATTGAAGGGTGGCGGAAGTAGGATCTGCCGATGGAAAAAAGAGTTTCGGAAACACCAGCACTGCCGCGGTGGCATAGATGTAAAAATCAAAGAATTCGATAGTCGTTCCTGCCAGGCTGGCCAAAAGTATCCGGGAAGTAGAATTCCGGGGAGTATTGATCTGACTCATGCCCCAAACATATTACATTCCGGCGAATACCGATTTCGATTTTTTTTGGATAGATTAGTCAAAATAAACGTCATGGATACGCAAACCATCATTGAAAAAGTACAAGACATTTTTATCGGCGCCGATCAACGGGACTGGGATCGTTGCCGGAACGCCTTCGCCGACACTGTACGCCTGGATTATACGTCCCTGGCTGGCGGAGAACCGGCTGATCTGGCCGCTGACATCATTATCGGCAACTGGAAAGGGTTTCTACCCCGCTTCAAGGCCACCCATCACCAATTAGGTAATTTCGTCGTCCGGGAAAAGGAGAATGCCGCCGAAGTCTATTTTTACGGAACGGCTACCCACTATAGCCCCCAGTCCGACGGCCGGAATATCTGGACGGTAGTGGGCACCTATGAGACGAAACTGGAAAGAAAATCGGGCGAATGGAAGGTGACGGCTCTGAAACTCAACCTGTCCTATGTCGACGGCAACACGGAACTGCCCGCGCTCGTTATGCAGCCTGCCGTCGCCAGGACCAATAAGGAGGTCGTCGATAGTTTTTTTGCCGCCCTGGAAACGCAGGATTTCGATCGGCTGAAAGAAATATTTGCGCCCCATGGCCGCCAACTGAACCCCTATATACCGGAAGGGTTTCCGCAGAGTTTCGATGGCGCGGAAGGGATCTACCGCCAATACAGTTCTTTACCGCAGAACTTCGGGCAGATGAAATTCCCCCGGACTTTGTATACTACAGAAGACCCGAACGTAGTATTCGCCCGATTCAGTGGAGAGATCGAGATCAAGGCCGGCGGGAAATATGAAAATGACTATATTGGCATCTTTCGCCTGGAGAATGGGCAGATTGTTGAATACACGGAATACTTCAATCCCATCGTGATGGCAAGGGCGTTCGGGATCTCACTGAAATAACTTAAAATTGTATGATGTTACTTCAAAACAAAAATGCCGTTGTATATGGAGCCGGCGGCTCGTTGGGAGGAGCAGTGGCCAAAGCGCTGGCCGGCGCCGGCGCCAGGGTATTCCTGACCGGTCATCGCCTCCCTTCCGTTCAAAAAATCGCTGATGAGATCCTTGCCACCCGGGGAACCGTGGAGGTCGACGAGGTGGATGCATTCAATGAAGACGCCATTCACGCGCATCTGGAACGGGTCGTGCAAAAAGCAGGTAAAGTCGATATATCTTTTAATGCCGTAGGGGTCGATGTAGTGCAAAACATTCCCCTGACCGATATCGCGCTGGATGATTTTGTCCGCCCCGTCACCCTGACCATGCAAACCCGGTTCCTGACTGCCATAGCCGCAGGCAAGGTCATGATGCGGCAGGGTTCGGGCGTCATCCTGTTTCTTACGGCGACACCCGGCGGCATAGGGTACCCTTTTACGGGCGGCTTTGCGCCGGCATGCTGCGCCGTAGAAGCCTTGTCGAGAAACCTGGCCATCGAGCTAGGCGTCTATGGCATCCGGGTAGTGACGATCCGGTCTGGCGGTTCACCGGATTCCAAGGTATTTAAAGACGCCATCGACAGTAACCCTGCCGGTATGGAACCCATCATCCGAATGATGAAGGCAGATACGGCGCTGAAGCAGATGCCCCTGATGGCCGATATCGCCAATACGGCAGTATTCCTGGCGTCCGATATGGCGGGCAAAATAACCGGCGTCACCGTGGATGTAACAGCAGGCACAACGGCAGGATTAAATTATAAGGTGCAGTCGGCGGAGGAGCGCTTTCCAACTTTCGGTCAGGAAAAATGAGTAAAGACCATTCCCATTCTTGAAATACAATCATATATCGAATCCATAGAGCGCGATTTTTCCCTCTTCGAAGAGAGACAATTTGCCCGCCGTACCGAGGTAATAGACTTCATTGAGTCACATGTCCCGGGACATCTGCCATCCCGGGCTGAAGAGGTGAAGTCAGCACTGGAACGAATTGATGTCAACCTGTTCCGGAGACTTCGGGCAACGATCAGACAGGAGGGATTGACCGGTGCCGCTTTAAAAAATTGGGTGGCAGAATACGTAGGCCTTGAGGCAGATGATAATGACAACTGCGACGATCCGGGATATGATAGCCTTGACATCTTTATCAACAGGTTATTCTTCTTTGAGACCATACCACAACAGACCAAAGACCTGGAGCCGGAAATGGTATATTATCAGAAAACCCCGGCCAGAGCCGTTTTCGACCTTGTTGAGTCATCTCATTTGACCACGGCAGATGTCTTTGTCGATATAGGCAGCGGTTTGGGGCAGGTAGCTTTCCTGGTGCATCTGCTGGCCGGGATCACCGCTCGGGGGATAGAGTTCGATCCGGCTTTTTGCGATTATACCAGGGCATGTGCTGCGGAACTGCATTTATCCCATGTGACCTTTATCAATCGTGACGCACGACAGGCAGACTATTCCGAGGGGACAGTATTTTTTATGTTTACACCCTTCAGGGGGGCTATGCTCCGGGAGGTCTTAGCGCTTTTACAGAGAGAATCATTACGGAGAAGAATCAAAATAATCACTTATGGGCCTTGCACTGCCGAGGTCACCGGACAAAGCTGGCTGGAAAGGCTAACCCCGGAGGAGGATAGCTGCTATAAGTCCGCTTTTTTTCGCAGTCTCTAAAATCAGATCCCGGATGAATCAAATTTTGCATACCATGATAAAACTTGTCTTTTTTTTACAGCTGTTCATTTTTACCTCATTGATAAGCCAGGCTCAGGATAGTACTGCCTTTCCCACTCCGACAGGGAACCCGAACCAGTTATTTTTTCTGCAGCGCAGCCAAAACACGAATACCATCATATATGAACTGAACGTGAAAAATGGTATCATGGACACCATAGAGCCCGTACATATTTTTTGGATCTGTTATGCTGAGAAAGGACAACGCGAAGAACTCAACGGCTTACAAAGAAAATATGCCTATGGGCTGGCAACGAAATTCATTTCAAAAGATCATTATGAACTCCATTTCCTGGCCAATAAAAAATACTTTTTACTATTAATGAAGGGCCTGGACGATAAGTATCATGTATATGATACCATTAATCAAAAAGAGGCTATCGTTTCAAGGATCTATCTCCAACTGAAAGGCGGTTCAACGCTTTCGCCAAAAATAGACTATGTAACGTTTACAGGGATTGATCCGGACTCCGGTAAGGAAGTCTTTGAAAAGCGGCATAATTTGTAGCTGCTCAATGATGATGATCGCCGCCGTCGGAGGCAGGTGCGAGCTTGAAGTAATCTTTGTATGCGGCGAGTCTTTTGATCAGGTCTTCGCCGTCCGCCACGATGATGTCTTTTTCTGCTTTGGTGGCTGGGATAATGATATAGTTATACGGCCCTTTTCCATCTCCCAATACCGCATTATCCGGATTGCCATAGATAAACCCATCCGTCCCCTCTTTGTACCGCGTATTCTCATTGAGTAAATACGGAGCATATAGCATATAATGGGGCATGCTTATCGTAATGGGCTCTTTTACATCCGGTCCTCCGGGGTAAAGACGCACAACCGGGGCCAGCATATAGGAAATGCCCGGTTTGGCAAACGCTTGATATACCCCGTTACGGAGTCTGCTCTCGACTGAATCTTTGATCTGGCCGGGCTGAAATTTTCCGGTCGCCCTCATTGCCGCCACGTCGGCGTAAACTGGAAATACCGCCCTGGCGCCTTCGGCATCGTAGCTGATGGCAACGGCAAAATCCTGTCTGAAATCAGCCCATTCCCATTCCGTCCTTGAAACGAAGGCTATATATCCATTTGATCCCTGGCGGCCCACATAATAGCCTTTCCGGGGATCCAGCAAATAAACAGTGGCGTCATTGCGCAAGCGGAGCGGGAGCGCGCTTAATGCATAGTCAGTCTCCAAATCAACCGGCATTTTTTCAAGATGCCAGTCGGAGGCGCCTTGACCAAAGCTTTGTGCAGAGATGAAAAAGGCCCATAGAAATGCAATTTTTCGCATGTTCGGTGATTTGCCACTAAAGATAGGAGACCTCTCATGTCAAAAAAAGGGCTAAAAACGACAATGTCGGGGGGGTGTTGGGACAATTTTCAAAACATTCGAACCATTCTGCTTAATTCAATGATGTTGGAAACGCCCAGCTTTTGCATAAAATTCGTCTTATGTGTGCTGACGGTCGAGACATGAAGGAAAAGCATACTGGCTATCTCTGAAATGTTTTTGCCCTCAAGCAGGTGATTCATGATTTCCAGTTCCCTGGGAGATAAGGTCTCGAACGGATTGGGGGGTGCTTCTTCAAGCATCTCCCTGGTGAGGGTATCGTGCATACTGGAGCTGAGGTATCTTTTGTTGTTCAGTATGGATACGATTGCCGTACGGATTTCGGATCTGTCAGCCTCTTTGTTCATGAACCCTCTCACGCCAAGCTTCAGGAATTTTTTTGCATACACATCTTCTCTGCTCATCGTCAGGATCAGGACTTTCTGTTTCGGTCGCAGGGCAAATATATTGTTTAGTAAAGTGAAGGAGTCGGTGAATGGCATGGAGATATCCAGGATGATCAGATCGTATTCATTGTTTTGTACCATTTTCCTGGCGCCTTCACCATCCCGCCATTCATGTATTTCTACCTGGTCCAGTTCCTCTTTTATAAGAAGGATCAGCCCGGTTCTTACAATGACATGATCATCTGCAATTAAGATCTTTTTCATAATTGTTATAAGGTTAAAGTAATAAAAAACTCATATAATTCAAACTTTTACTAACGCCGCCTTCCGGCAGCCTTGAAAAGCAAGGTTACCCGGTTGCCACCGTCGGCCGGTGTATCAATGGCCAGCTCTCCCTGTATCCTGGATAATAGTTCCAGGATGATCTTGTAGCCAAAGCCATGGCTGCTGTCCTCCGCCTCATAGGTCTGGGTCAGGATCGCCGTTACCAGTTCTTTACTCATACTTGTACCGGTGTCGGTGATGACGATGCGTACAGCAGCACTGTCCTGTACTGCTTCGATCTTTACTTCCCCGTTCTCGGTGTATTTATTGGCATTGTCCGTCAAATTGCGGATGAGCAGCTTTAATATATGGATATCGGAAACCAGGGTGACATCTTCAGCGACGAGGTTGAGTACGATATTGTTATGCAGATCGGCGCCCGGCTCATATAACGAGACGATCTCTTCTACGATCGGACGCAGGGCTATCTTTTCCCGCCGCACGACAAATCCTTCTTTCTGCGCATTTGACCAGACCAGGAAATCCTGGGTAAATTCGTAGAGGTCATGCGTCCCGTTGCGGAACTTCAACAGCATATCGTCCAGTTCCAGTTCGGTGACTTTTCGATAATTCTCATAAATATGACTGGCCAGCATGTGCAGGAATCGAAGAGGCGATCGCAGATCGTGCAGAATGATGGCGATCATTTTTTCTTTTACCTGGTTGCTCTCTTTCAGGGCCTGGGTCCTTTCCGCCACTTTTCGTTCGAGTTGTTCAGCCCGTTTGACCTGGCGGTTATACCGCAGCCAGAAAATAAAGGGCAGGATACTGATCATCACTATGAAGCCAAGGAGCCGGAACCAGATGGTTTCGTACCAGTAGGGTAGGATGGTCCACTGAGCCGTCCCGTAGGTGTAGCGGGCATAGCTCTCTTGCTTCCTGACGATCAGCGTATATTGGCCCTTGTGTAATCCTGTCAGCACTAACTTTCCGTCATTATTCACTTGGTGCCAGTTGTTGTCCAGTTCTTTAATGGAATATTCCAGGTGCAGATTGGCCGGGTTGCCGTAATAAGGAGAGGAGATCACAAAAACCAGTGGACCGGCATCCTGACCCTGTTCGAAATGATCACTGGGCGCCACCTTTTTCTCGTCCAGGATCATGCGGTCTATAAATATAGGGTGATCAGGCGATATAATTGGGATGCCTGACGGGTCGAATTGTACCAATCCATCCAGGGAGGGCAGGGAAAAATGGCCGTCCCGGGTAACGATGCCGCAGGGAGTACACCCCCCATTGAATTCATTACTGCTAAACCCGGAAGACTTATCAAAATAATAGTAAAAGACGTTCTCCGGATTACCGGCGGCATAACTGTCCAGCTCTTTCTTCTTTACCCTGAACAGGCCCTTGTTCGTGGGCAGCCAGAAATAGCCCAGGCTGTCCTCCATAAAGCCATGAACGGTGGCGAGATTGTTCATGGGGTCCATCGGCATTTTCAGATAGCGTCCCTTTTCATGCTTATAAAAACCCTGCCCGTATGTGCCGATCCAGATGCTCCCATCCCGGGCTTTATAGATTGCCCTTACGGAAGCCGTCTCCAGTCCCGGCTGACGGGTCAGCGTCCCGTGGACCATGTCGTATGAAAATAGTCCGGCTGAAGTCCCGATCCACAGCTCATTGGGGCTTATCTCCCGGATAACCTGTATGCTAGCCCCCTGCGGCAATATCGGATGATCCAGTAGAAGGGTTACGTCTTTTCCCCGAAGCCGGTATAATTGACTCCCATTGCTGTACAGGATATCTTTATTACCGGCCTCGAGGATGGAGGATAGCCATCCGCCCATGTAGGCAACAGTGACGGTTCCATGCAGTCCGGTGTCGGTCTTTCTCAGGGAATCATAAGAAGAATACCAGATATAACCGTCTGATGATCGGAGAAAAGAATGCTCATAGACTCCCGGCGATGGCTTATTTACCGTGCTATGCCGGTCCAGGACGCCGGAGGAGGTCAATATTCTGCCATCCGGCAACTCCGCCTGCCCATACAGGCTATTGATGGCATAGTTGTCGCTGGTGAAAGCCAGCCGCCCGAATTGGTGCTTTTTGAGAATGTACAATCCACTTGTCGCCGTACCAACATATAATATGCGGTTCCCCTCGTCATATATCAGACAGTTGATGTCCCTGATGGATGTATTGGCAACCAATGTATCGACATCCAACTGTCCGTTCCGTAAATGTAACAGCAGGATATTTCCTTTGTAGACGAGGAAGGTGTGGCTCGTATCCCTTATGGCTTTAAAGGTAGTTTGTATAGGATAAGGGCCCGCCACTCCGGCCTGGCTAAGGATTTGCTGCAGCCGGACGCTGGCGCTGACGTTTTTTTGCAGCCGCCCCTCCTTGTATGCATAGAGGCGATTCAGCCTGTCTACAGATATGAAAACATCTCCCACCAGGAATTGGAGCTTTGGCACAGAAGGGGAAATTTCAGGGAGAAGACGGATACCGGCCGTGCTCTCGTCAAGATAATAGCAGATGGAATCTTTTCTTTCATAAGCCTTTTTTTCATTGACAGTGAACAGGTCGCCATTGTGGTCCAGATCCTTCAGCAGCTGCTTGTAAGCCGCAGGGGCAGTCGCACCTCCCCAATTTTTATAGATATTGGCAAAAGAAAATATCCGGTTATTCAACCGGTTGGCTTTATAAGGATTGGTGGAAAGAATGGTGTCTTCCTCCAATTGGTAATCGGCTGTAACCGTCAGGATACTGTGGCTGTCGGTCACCTGCTGAATGAGTACCTTCCCCGATCCCTCCGCTAAACCGAACACGAAACACCTGTTGGACAACAGGGTAGGGGAGTTGTCCATATTATATTCCCGGAAGTTCCTGCCGTCGAAGCGGACCACGCCCATTTCCGTACCCATCCAGAGAAAGCCGTTCCTGTCGAAAGCCATGCCTTTAATGCTGTTCTGGGGAAGGGCATTGTCACTGTTGTAGTTGACAACGCTGTAATCCGGCAGGCCGGTCTGCCCTTTTGATGCCAGGAATGGCAACAGGTAAAGGAAGAGAAGAAGTGACCTTAATCGCTGCGACATATAGGGGTAAATGCTACTAAACACTAAATATTTGCACAGCAAATATAGAGGGTTATCCCGATGTTTAAAGCGATTAAGAGTTAGCCCATATAGACTACTCCAACTATTACGATGCCGGGCTGTGAGGAGACGATTATTCTTTGATCACCTTGCCGATGCCCACCACGCTCTCCTGCACCACCAGCACGACATAAGTACCCTTTGCCAGGTTGTTGAGATTTGTCAGGCTAAATACATTGTTTCCCCTGGTAGCGGTATATTTCTGACGTACTACAGTAGCACCTGTCATGTCCTGGACCTGAACCTCCACAGGGCCATCATTGGGTATGGTGCATGTAATCTCCATATTGCTGCCGAATGGGTTGGGAGCAACCTTGAATAGCTGAGGAGTCACCCCCGTGCTATTGCACCTGCCTACCAGCACCACACCCGAGTAGACATCCTGTCCATCTGCATCCACCAACCTCAACCTGTAATAATTATTGTCAGGGCTGTTGAGCGGGCTTGCATCGGTGAAGCTGTATGATGTTGCAGTGCTGCTATTACCCGCGGCGCCGACCTGTCCGATCTGTTCCCAGGTACTGCCGTCGGCGCTGCGCTGGACGTCGAATCGAAGGCTGTTGGATTCCGACTGGGTTGTCCAGGTAAGCAGTACCGTATTATTTACACACTGGCCGGAAATTGAACCGATGACGATGGGCAATGTTACTATGGTATTGGATATGATGTATACGCCTGTCCCGCCGGAAAAGCTGGTCACACCATCGAATTCAGCATAGTTGATACCGTTGAGCGTCCCATATACCGGCGTCAGGTTTACAAACGGGCCCTTTACCATAGGGATAGGGGTTGCAGTCAGGCTGTCATAGGCAAAAGGGTTTCCTACCGTCTTAAACCACTCGAGATTACTCATACTTGAAAGGCTGAAGATGTTTTTGAAGGAGAGTGCCGAATTGTATGCGAGCACCGTGTCGGCGGGGTTGTAAAAGAAACGGATGTTGACAGGGCTGGTAAGGGGAGTGTGCGTATATACATTCCAGTAGCGGCCCAGCGCAAAGATCGCGTCCTGGTCCGTTGCTCCGATATAGGCAATAGTTGATGTTTCCGGATTGCTCGTCGTTGTCAGGTTGACGGAATCTACCACAAATGTGGGGTTAGCCCCCGCGTTGCCGGGGTCTTTCTCGATGCCGAACAGCAGTTTCAAAGGATTGGCCGGATCATAATAGTAGGCCCAGGAAGGGGTTCCCAGCGTGCAGGCATACAATGCTTTGGTGGTCGTGCCGTTAGCAGAAAGAGTATCTGTGGTACTGCTGCAGGCAGCAAAGCCCAGCGAATAGTACCAATTCTCGTTATAATTGATGGCTTGCCGGTCCGCAGCCGATAATACCGAATTAAATAAAATAGTTTCAGAAAAAGCGCCCGATTGCGCATTACCCTCAACGTAGTCAAACCGGACCCCGATATAGCCCATCACCGGTGAGGCGAAGTTCATGATGCCCGCGGTTGCAGAGCCCAGCAGCGTCGTATTGACATACAGCTGGCATGCCCCGTTGTTTCGAACCGAATTGACCGACATCAGTGTAGAGGTAGTGGCCATAGACCCGCTGCTGGCGACAATATTGCCGGTTTCGTACTGGACCCATATTGAGTCCGGGTATAATTGCAGATCCAGCTGGTAGTGGCCTAAACCCTCGATGATGCTAAAGGCGTCGACCCGGGACTGCGCGACCTCCATACGAGTGATCGGTATAGTGTTGTTCAATGCAGTGACGGGTCCATAGGTGAGAAAGCCAGCGGCGCCGGATGTATAGATGGAAGGCTGCCCGTTCTCCCTGTTGATCACGCCGCTGGTCATGATCGTCGGCTGATCGGCGGCCGTACCCTGGGTTGCATTATATGCATTACCGCTTTGGTCATACCAACAGGTCACATAGCCGGTGCCACTGCCTACAAAGGCTTTCAGCGTAGCCGTATCCAGATCCCCGGCACTGGTAAAGCCAATATTCTCCGTGGTATTGTCGCTGCTGCGCCGCACCTGGATCGCGTAACCTGTATAGGCTGTGCTCAGCTGCCGCACACTGTAGGCGACAATAGCGGTAGCTGTCGGGTTACCGGTCATATTCAAAATATTTTGCGCCAACAAGATACCGGGCAGCATTAGAAAGAGGTAAACGAGTGCGGTTTTCATAATTCGCGCAAGATAGAGTGCTGAGATGGGATAGAACCTAGTAGCAATACGATTTTACATAAGATATTACCATTAACCACATGAAATTCTAACATTCGCCTAATCTTACTCTATTAGATTTAGGGCTATGAAAAAACTGATATTTGTTTCTATTTCGCTAGCCTGCTCATTCTTGACTTTAGCGCAGGACACCTCGCAGCACATCATTCCCGGCAGAAGAAACAGCGCAGAGCAAGAAGGAAAGCCCTATGTTATCCTCATCTCAGCCGATGGTTTCCGTTACAACTATCCCGAACAATATAAAGCCGAACATCTACTGGAATTTGCCAGCGAAGGTGTCAGGGCATCTTCCATGATCCCCAGCTTCCCATCGAGCACCCAACCCAACCATTATGCGATGGCAACGGGTCTGTATCCGGCTCATCATGGCATCGTCCAAAATATCTTTTACGACCGCGATCGCAAAACATACTTCAATTCCAGCAGCAAAGAAAACACCGAGGATGCTACATGGTACGGCGGTACGCCGCTATGGGTACTGGCCGAGCAACAGCAGCTGCTGGCTGCCAATTTTTACTGGCCAGCCTCAAACGCCCCCATCAAAGGCGTTTATTCCACGTATTATTATATGCATGGCAACAAGATCCCGATCAAGGATCGCATCCGGGACGTAGTAAACTGGCTGAACCTGCCCCCTGATCAACGTCCCCATCTCATTACCTTCTACCTGCCATGGGCCGATGACGAAGGACATAAATATGGCCCCAATTCACAGCCGGTAGCCAATGCTGTTAAGCTCATCGATTCGGCGGTCTATGCGCTGACCCAGGCTGTCAATACCACGGGACTTAAAGTGAACTATATTTTTGTATCGGATCATGGGATGTCTCAGCCGGATACCGAACACCCTTTACCCACTCCAAATGCATTGGATACGTCTAAATTCTTCATTTCCGGCGACCGGATGGTAGTCGAGCTCATTGCCAAAAACCCGGATGACATTCAACCAACGTACAAGGCATTGAAAAAAGAGGCCAAAGATTATGATGTTTATCTCCGGGAGAATATGCCGGCTCATCTCCATTCCGCCATGTCTGACGACTGGCACAACCGGATCGGTGATATTATCCTGCTGCCGCATTATCCTAAATTGTTCAACCTGTATAACCATCAGCTGGATAAGGGACAGCATGGCTACGACCCGGCCACCGTCAAAGAGGTACATGCCATCTTTTATGCCTGGGGGCCGGCATTCAAACCGCATACCGAAATAGGCCCTTTCCCGAATGTGGATATTTACCCATTGGTCACACAGATCCTAGGGCTCACATATACCGACAAAATTGACGGCACCAAAGAATTGGCCGATAAGGTGTTGTCGCCCCGGAGGGATTAATGTAAAAAAGATTGCTACCTTAATGTCCTTATGCAATCTTTCAAAATGCACCACCAGGAATTTGAACCTCCTGAAGAGCTACGGGATACCATAAAGTGCTTTTGGTATAATAGAGAAGACTTCGGTGAACTAGAATCGAGTTTTGAGGTCATGCCTGATGGCTACGCTGAAATTATTTTTCATTTCGGAAGCGGCTGCAGCATGTCGCACAATGGAGGCTTGCAGTCATTGCCATCACCATTCATGATGGGGCTGCTCAATCAGCCTGTTCTTTTTCACACGAAAAACCGTTTCGAGGTCATTGGAATCAGGTGCTTTCCCTGGACCGTATTCGATTTACTCGGACTGCCGTCCGGTAAAGACAGAGTACGCATATTTGAGCATCCTATCGCCCGGCTTCAATCCACGTTGAACGAGCTGATTCAGGCCGGCAAAATAGAGGAAGCGCTGGATCAGGTAAAACAGTATTTCCTGCATGCACGGTCGCAGGTTGCAATGGACAGTATGCTGTTCAAAGCTGGAGTCGCTATGAGGGAAGCAAACGGCATTATGCCGGTAAGCCAGGTAGCAGCGGCGGCGCATGCCACCGTTCGTACGTTGGAAAGGAAGTTCAAGGAATCTTCCGGCTATACCGTTAAAGACGTCTCCGGCCTGATGCGCTTTGAGCAGGCACGAAACCATTTATGGCTTTATCCAAATTCCAACATCGCCGGCTTAGCTCATGAGCTGGGCTACACGGATCAAGCTCATCTGAGCAGGGAATTCAAACGCTACAGCGGCACTACGCCGGCGGCATTCGCGCGAAATGCAAAGAGAGGGCAAAAGGCTCTAAGCAGCGATTTTGTCGCATTTATACAAGCCTGACACAGTAGCATTCCGGAATTTTGTGGAATGAATCATGATGTAATTATTTCCGGCGCAGGGCCTGTAGGTCTGTTCCTCGCCTGTGAACTGGCCCTGGCCAAATGTTCAGTTCTGATATTGGAAAAGGCGGAGGATCCGCACTCGCCATTAAAGCAGCTTCCTTTTGGGATGCGTGGACTCTCGGCGCCTACTATTGAAACGCTTTACCGCCGTGGGTTGCTGAATGAACTTGAAATACATAAACAGCTTAAGAACCCCCACCAGAATGCCAAACACGGCCCACGTCGTCAGGTAGGACATTTCGCTGGCATTCCATTTCATGACGGCGATATTGACACTTCACAGTGGAAGTATCGCCTGCCAAGCTCGACCGATCCCAGTTTGTTGTCTGAAATGGCCGAACTTGAATCCATACTGGCGCGCCGCGCAGAGGCACTAGGGGTAGAAATCAAGCGCGGGCTTGCCCTTACTGGCTCGCATCAAACCGCGGACGGCGTAACTGTGCAGTCTGGTGACCGGTCTTTTAAAAGTAAATGGCTCGTGGGTTGCGATGGCAGCCGTAGTGTTGTTCGTAAGATGGGCGGTTTTGAATTCGCCGGTACGGAGCCGGAATTCACCGGTTACACTACTCGGGTTGACATTGCCGACCCGGGGAAGCTCAGCCAGGGCCGAATGGTGACACCAACAGGCATGTACCTCCAATCCCAGCCGGGTTACGTGGTGATCCAGGATTTTGATGGCGGGGCATTTCATAGTGCAGAAAAGCCGATCACGCTTGAACATGTGCAGGAGGTGCTGCGCCGCGTTTCGAATACCGATGTTACCATCAGCGCCCTGCATATCGCAACCACCTGGACAGACAGGGCACGGCAGGCCACAACCTACCGCAACGGGCGGATACTTTTGGCCGGCGATGCTGCGCATATTCACGCTCCGTTGGGAGGCCAGGGACTTAATCTCGGACTGGGCGATGCCATGAACCTGGGCTGGAAACTTGCCGCAACCATTCAAGACAAAGCGCCGGAAGGCCTTCTGGACAGTTATTATACCGAACGGCACCCCATTGGGGCGCAGGTCTTGGATTGGTCACGCGCCCAGGTTGCCATCATGAGACCGAATCCGGATTCCCGGGCGCTGAATGCAATTTTCCGCGACCTCATGAATACACGCGATGGCGCCACCTATATGGCAGGAAGGGTGTGGGGCATTTTCACCCACTACAATCTCGGTGGCGACCACCCTCTGGCAGGTCACAGCGTTCCTAACTTTGAGTTCGAAGACGGCACAAGAATTGGCGGATTAATGCACGATGGCCATGGGATTCTGCTGGATTTTGATATGAATGCTTCGCTTAAAATGTTGACGGGTGAATATGGTGATCGAATGAAGTATGTTTCGGGCCGGGCGAAAGAGCAATTCGGCCTAAGCGCTGTGCTGATACGCCCGGATGGGATTATCGCCTGGGCTTCTGACAACGCCCCGGATTGCAGCGAATTCCAAAAGGCTGCCGCTCGCTGGTTTTAGAAGCGGATCAGCTGTTTGGTTGCCTGATAGCCCGGCATCGATACCTTGATGAAATAGACACCCTTTGCCAGCCCTCCCAGCGGCAGCTGCTGCAGGAAGTAAGCGTCCGCTTTGGGGAATTGGTAGGTTTGCACGATAGTTCCGACCACATTCACCACTGTGACCGAGACCTTCCCGGTCAACGCATTTTTGAATGTCAGGATGACGTCCTGTTGCGAAGAGGGATTCGGATAGACCACTAACGGCATATCCCCGGCCGTGTCAGTCGTCGGCGCTACCAGGGCGCCCTGTGCACTATCGATATTGCGGGGGACGGCAGTGCCGGCGCTGTCGTAGGTGATCGTCACCGTAGATACTGCTGTGTCGAATCCCTGGTCCTGTACCCGAAGTTGGTAGACGTAAGTGCCTGGGGTCGATAGGGTTATATAGGGTGTTAGGCTGGATGGCAGATCGATCACCGAGGAAGGTCCCGACGTCTGTGTCCAGATTGTATAGATGACCTTGCCGCTGCTGGAAGCCGTGCCTATTAAGGAAGCGGCCGGAGAGGTAACCGTCTGGTTGGACCCGGCATTAGCAGTAGCCCCCGTTGTGGCACCGCAACTGTAGCAGTCGGTTGTAACCTGGCCCGTATGGCAACCCAGAACACTTTGTTGAACAGGTGCCGTGATCGCATAGGGAACGACGATGGTCAGATAAGGTATATCCCATCCGTTGGGGTAAGCTCCTGATAGCTGAGTACCGTCGCCGGAACATTCGATTACTCCATTAGGGATCATCGCTCCCTTATTACGACCGCACCAGAGAATATTACCGAGAGCATCCAGGACGGCAAAGTGGAAGCAGAACAGCTGCCCACTGTACATGTGGACGAAGTTGTGCCGGCCGGTGACCTGGACCGGAAGCGTCTGGGGCAGGATCAGAATGCCTCCCGGATTTATAAACCAGGGACTGGAACCGGAGGGAGGAGACGACATGTTGGCCTCGACGCCATTACCAATATCTCCCATCGCATTGTCACCCCAACCCCATAAGGTGGAGTCGTTAGCAATGATATGGAAGCAAGTGGAGTTACCGGCGATCTGTGTAATGGTCGTCCGGGTCATCCCATTCATGATATTGTTCGTAATATTGGTCGTCAGGTCCGTGGGGGAGACATATTTCGTGTTGGCCGCGTTACCCAAATAACCGCTGTAGGTTCCCCATCCCCAGAGTTTCCCCTTAGCGGAGAGAGCGATCACACCGGTACTATTACCTCCGGCCACCTGGACAATAGCGGTGTCGAATCCCGTCACTTGTACCGGTGTCGCATAGTTGTTACCAGTCACAGAACGACCAAAAGGAGCGCTGTACTGGTTATTTCCCCAGGTGTAAACAGTCCCGTCATTCAGGAGCATGATCATTACCTGCTCACCCGTCAATTGGACCACCCTTTTGCCCGAGGCCAGACCGAAACTGATGGTGGGCAAGTTGACTATACTATCGGCGATAGAGCCGTCGCCGGCCATACCGTACTTTTTATGACCGACGTAGAAGACCGTATCGCTTAGACTACCATGCTTGACGAGGAACAGGCCCTCGACTGTGGTGTCAGGGGAACCTCCCTGGGTATAACTACCGCATGCGAGCGCGATACCCGTCAGCGGTACTCCCCTGGAATCGACAGAGATCTCGGCGAGAGTATCCTGCGGTGAGATCGTGCTTCCGTTCAGCGAAGCCTGCTCATTGCTGCCTGTGAAATAAGCGATGCTATCGATGCCGATGAATACTGATCCGTGTATCGTATTAGCGACCCCCATCATCGTAGGAATCGAACTGTTTGGATTACTAGTCACGGCTTTCGGTACGCCGGATGTTCCCACACCGTTGTTGCCGGTCAGCGCCAGGTTGCCGGAAAATATGACGGCCCTGCCAAGGGAGTCGATTGCCGGTACGCCGTATTCTCCTAATGTGATGTTCCATTTTAATTTTAATGGGAGGTTCTGTTCTACAAGAGTTGTGTCTCCCTGCCGCAGCATCCATTGGAAAAGGCTGGTGCCTGTCGTGGGGTTATAGACATAGTTGCCGGCGGTATTAGGCGCTGTCCCCGTCTGGGTCGTTATGTAGGAATTGCCGTAGGGAGAGGTTATATTCTGCCAGTTGGTAACTGCAGGGTTATAAAAGTCATTCCAGCAACAGTGCGCCCCGCTGTCGTCGCCTTCAAAAGAGAAGTAGGCCGCTCCCGGCACGCTGTCGTTTATGTTCTGGGTGATCTGGTAGATATTACGCGGGTCCCCCGTCCCCTGCAATCCAAAGAAACGACCGCCGTAAGCCTTCGCCCAGTGGCCGAAGCCGGTAAGGTAATTTTCCAGGGTGCCGCAAGGGACACTGATAGAACCGGGGGTAAGGCCCTCCAGGTCCACGAACCCTTTAATGTTCTGCATGTTCTTTTCGTTGCCGGTGGTTTCACAATACAGCATATACCAGCCAAAAACTTCCACGCCGCCGTCCAGACCCGCCATCGCCACCGATCGGGGATGAAATTCCTTGAACAGGCTGTCCAAAAGCTGCTGTACCATCATCGGTCTGGTATTCACAGCCCATTGTTGAATAGTAACCAAAAGAGGATAGTGAGTGCCGTTCCCTAATTGAACCGATCCATTCCAGCCATTTGCCAGCCAGTAATGCGGGCCGTAGGCATTGATAAAGCTGGTGGAGTCTCCTACTTGTCCATCCCCCTGCATGGTCAGGAGCATGGGCCGGCTGGTGGTATCGGCATTGCCGGGCGTGAAATAATTCACGGGGCGCGTGATGCGCACCACCCAGTTTCTGGCAATGCCTGACGAATCGCAACCGTCATACGCATTACACAGACATTTGTAGGGAATAATGGTATCATAGGTGACCATGTTATGGGTCTCGGACTGACCGAAAGCCATTTGGGAGAAAAAGGTCAGGAATAATAAGGCCATACTGATACGCAGCAGGCTGATCAAAGCCGGGGATTGGAAAGAGGTGTTCTTCATTTTGATAAAAGTGTATGGTTAAAACGGGAGCTCTTGCCGGCTCCCGTTTTTTATGAGTCGATCGGCATCTAGAAGCGGATCAGCTGTTTGGTTGCCTGATAGCCCGGCATCGACACCTTGATGAAATAGACACCCTTCGCCAGCCCTCCCAGCGGCAGCTGCTGCAGGAAGTAGGCGTCCGGTTTGGGGAATTGATAGGTTTGCACGACAGTCCCGACCACATTCACCAGTGTGACCGAGACCTTCCCGGTCAACGCATTTTTGAATGTCAGGATGACGTCCTGTTGCGAAGAGGGATTTGGATAGACCACTAACGGCATATCCCCGGCCACGTCGGTCGTTGGCGCCACCAGGGCGCCCTGTGCACTATCGATATTGCGGGATGTGGCCAGCGTATCCGTTCCCGGTCCGACCAGCGTCGTATCCCCCTGCCGTAAGGCCCACTGGAAGATATTCGTCCCTGTAGTAGGATCGTACAGGTAGGTGCCCATCGTATTGGCCGGAGTCGTCGTCGTGATGAATGTATTCCCGTAAGGAACCGTATCCGTCCAGTTCGTCACCGACGGATTATACAGGCTGTCATAAGAGCCCTGGTTACCGCCGCCGGCCTTCTCATGGGAGTAGTAGGCGCTGCCCGCCACAGAATCATTCATGTTCTCGGTGATCTGCCAGATATCCCGGTCGGTATTGGAGCCTTCCAGCGCAAAGAATTTTCCCCCGTATTTCTGGGCCCAGTAGCCAAAGGCATTGGGGTAGCCGATCGTGCTCACCCCGTAATTGGTCGAAGGATTGACCCCTTCTATGTCGGCCATGCTGCGGACATTCGCCATATTATGCTCGTCACCTGCCGTCGCCTGGAACCAGAGGTACCAGCCCAGGCTGGTAAAACCGTTTGCCGTTGCCATCAGATGGATCGAGTGGGCGCGGGGATGGAAATATTTGATCAGCGTATCCATTAGCGGCTGCACACTAAAGGGCCGTATATTGGCCGTGCTGCCGATCACCGTGATCAGCAACGGATAGTGCTTGCCGTTCTCCAGTGTGACCGATCCGTCCCAGCCATTGTTCAGCCAGTAATGCGGACCATACTGGGTGAGGTAGCTCGTATCCGTTTCCGCCGAGTCCGTCGGCATCGTCAGGATCAGCGGGCGGCTGGCGGTATCGGCATTGCCGGGCGTGAAATAGTTCACTGGCCTGCTGATCCGGAGCGTGAAGTACTGCTGTACCCCGCCAACGACGCAGCCGTTATAGCCGGGGAGACAGACATAGTTGATCGTCGTATCATAAGTGACAAAATTATGGGTCTCTCCTTTAAAGGAGGTGTCCCCTACATGGACCAGCATCGTATCCGACACCCTCCTGCCGCGGCTGTCGGTCAGCGTCAGGCTGAAGCTGTAATTGCCCGTCGATAGCCCGGTAATAGCCGTGCTGGCAGAATCCGGTGAGACGATCGTAGCGCCCGTCCCGCTGACCGTCGCCCAGGCATAGCCGGTGATTGTCCCTGCCGAGTCTACTCCCGATCCCACGACATGAATACTGTCCTGCGGGTAGTAGATTGTCCGGTCCGGTCCTGCATTCGCGGTGAAGATCGTGTCCGTCGAGCCACCGCCCACCAGCGTCGTGTCACCCTGGCGGAGCATCCATTGGTATAGATTCGTCCCGGTCACCGGATCATAAACATAATCGCCCGGAGTATTAGGGGCATTTCCATTGGTAGTGATCAGGCTGTTTCCAAAGGGAGAAGCTATGTTCGTCCAATTGTATTGCAGGTTATTATACTCGGAATTCCAGCAACAGTGTGCACCTCCGCCTGTATCCACCCAGGAATAATAGGCCGAGTTTGCAACACTGTCATTGATCGCCTGCTCCATCAAATAGGTGCTTTGCTGATCATCGGTATTACCCAATGTAGAAAAGTATCTGCCGTGATACTTGTGTGCCCAGTATCCCCATACCGCCGGGTAGCCCAACGAATCTGCGCCAAAAATACCCTCCACATCGCTGGGCGCTACGCCGGATAAGTTGGTGAAACTGTTGATCCTGGCCATGACATGTTCATCGCCGGCCGTTGCCTCGTAAGCCAGCAGCCAGCCGCCGACCTCGACACCACCGCTAAGACCTGCATAATGTAATGACCTGGGATGAAATTCCTTATAGAGGGTATCGAATAGCGACTGGAAAAGATTGGGTCGCGTGTTGACGGCATTTTGCTGCACCGTCATTAAGATCGGATAATGTGTTCCATTATGCAACACAACAGAGCCATCCCATCCGGCTGCCAACATAAAATGCGGGCCGTAATGATTGATGAACGTATAGGTTCCCCCGCTCACCTCCCCATCTCCCTGCATTGTCATAATGACGACGCGACTGGCAGTATCCGGGTTTCCGGCGGTGAAATAGTTAACCGGTCGAGTGATCCTGACGACCCAGTTCTGGCTGGCGGATCCGGTACCGCGGTAGGGGATGATCGTGTCATAGGTGACCATGTTATGGGTCTCGGACTGGCCGAAGGCCATTTGGGAGAATGAAGCCAGAATCAATAGAAACAGGATTTGTAAAGGTCTGCTTTTCATTTTGATAAAATTTATGGTTAAGAAAGGAGTGACATCTTCCAGGGCCGACGGCAAACATCGTCGGGCTCATGGCTTATAGCCAATAGCAGATAGGGGCGGAACACAATCCGGTAAAATAGAATTGAATCTGAATGCAGAAAGTACTAAGCAGAGATCTTAATCAGGACGCTATAACGGAAAAACGATTGCCGGGCACGGCGATGTGTAGTTGAAAAGTAGGTTGAAGATAAGGGTTTTTCTTAGTAAGTATTTTAAAAAATAGCCTTCGAATGAATGATATGTCAAAAGATTGGTTTGATGAATAACACGGTTATATTCAGAATAACACGGTTATAGTTTAGGATGGCACGATCATAGCCAATACGACACATCCCGTGCGATGCAAATTTTTTTTTCACTTTAACAGGGCCTCCATATCCATTTCTATAATTTTGATTTTAGCCTGCTCAGCCCTTCCTGAGTAATATTCAAATAATTAGCCACTAGCCTGTTGGGCAGGCGTTTTATTATTTCAGGATTTTCTTTAAGCAATAACAAATAACGTTCGGTAGCATCGTTGGTGATAAAGCTCATTAGTCTGTTGGTGTTTACCACGTACGCATATTCAAGCTGACGGCGATAAAACTTTTCCCAGGCGGGCAGGGTGTCAACCAGGTGATAAAAATCTTTTCTGTCCATATATAAAAGCTCGCTGTCCATTACGGCTTCAATAAATTCATTTGAAGGGTTTTCGGTAATGAACGATACCATGGACGCGGAAGTGTCATTTTCGAATATGATTCGGCGGGTAACTTCGGTACCAACGTCCTTTATAAAATAAATGCGCAGGCACCCTTTCACTACAAAATACATCTTATTTGATAAGCCGCCTTCGTGCAATAAAATTTCTTTCTTTTTGACGGCTCGATGATTAAAATGGGAAAGGACATGCTGCAACTCTTCACCGCTCATTTTAACTTTTTTCAGAATATATTTGGCTAACGCGTCTTTCATCGACATTCAATTTAAAGGAGTTCATCAATTATTAAAGCTATACATTTTGTTTAACCGATTTTGGATAGATCAGCAATGCTGAAAGCAAGGCTATAAAGGCGTTTATTAAAAATACTTTATCAAAGCCATAAGTTATTGATTGGCGCGAACTATTAATCTGTGAAATATTTGACACGCCGGACAAAACGGCGAAGATAACGCCCATTACGGTTGTCCCGGTTATTTGACCTAAAATCCGTGATAGCGATAAGAAACTACTTAACAGACCCCGCTGATCCGCCTGGGCTATTTCCATTACAACGGTATTGTTTGGGGTTTTAAAAAAATTTAAACCCAGTGCAATGATCCCGATTCTCCAAAGATATCCCGCGATATTGGCCGTTGGCGTAATAGTGCTCATGCAAAAACAACCTATTGCTATCGCAATTACGGCATAAAACATTACGTTTTTTGCGCCGTATTTATCTGCAATTTTGCCGGCATAGATACTAAGTGCAACAGTCAGCAAGGGTCCGAAGGACATAATAAGCCCAACCTGTACCAAGCTGTAATTAGCCCCTTTGGAAAGATAAAACGGCGGTAATATTACAGTAGTGATGATTACCGTATAAACAAGCACCGTGGCAATCAGATTTTTACTGATAAGCTTGTTTTTAAAAATGGCGATATTGATTAATGGATGTTTTTTTCTTTTCTCTAACTGAATAAATGCAAATAAACCGATAATGGAACCCATCAGTAAAGTTAAAGTATAGGGATTGTTTACTCCACGTTTTTCGATCATCGTCATCGCGATGCAGTAAGCCGAAAGGGTGATAGCCAATAAAATTATCCCAGCCCAGTCGATAGCTATAGTTTTTTTACTGGTAGAAGAGCTTACGTATTTATATCCCAATCCAAAGGCTATTATTCCAAAAGGAATGTTTACCAAAAACATGGATTGCCATCCGAAGGCTGAAAGCAGCAGGCCGCCAATGGTTGGCCCACTTGCAATACCAAGAGCTGTTATAGTTGATAAGACACCCATTACCCTGCCTAAACGGTTTTTAGGCGTCATCTCAGTTGCAATAGCCATACTTAAGGCCAGTATTAATGCCGCCCCCAAACCCTGCAAACCGCGAAATAAGATAAATAACGTTGCGCTATCAGCTTCACCGCAAAACAAGGATGCTATTGTAAAAATTGCAATGCCCGCCAGGTACAATTTCCTTTTACCAACAAGGTCGCCAAGACGCCCTGCAGTCGTTATTGAAGCAGTAAGCACCAGCAAGTAAACGAGCACAAACCATTGCGCCGAGGCAAAAGTTGTTTTAAAGCTTTTGATCATTGTCGGCAGTCCTAAGCTCACAATACTTGTGTCGAGGTTCATCATAAACAGGCTTATGGAAATACCGGCGATAGCAAATTTCAATTTGGGGATGGCTTCGGTGGAAGTCCCCGCAATATTTTTTATACGTAAACTTTCTACTATTTCTGTTTTCATACTGCAAAATTGAAAAGCAGAAAATGAAGAAGCATTGATGTAGGTTAAAAAAGCAAAACCTCCGCATTGCGGAGGTTTTATTAGCTTATAGCTTTAGACTCAAGTCGGGAAGACAGTACGCACCGTTTAACGGTATGCTGCTGTAATTCAATATATTAATGTCATCGGAAAATGTAACTCACCTAATCACTCACATGCACCGATAGACCTAAAAGAGCTATTTTAAAGGATCACAACTTGCGTAGTGAATCAATTCACCACAAAGATAACTAATTTATTAAATGGCAAACAAAAAATGCCGGTTGAACGCACCGCTATGGATTCGAAAATTTGATGAATCGCGATCCTATCCCCTTCGTTGGATAAAGAGGAGTACCAGACCTTAAAAAATGAAATTGATGAAAAGGGATACGAAAACCTTTTGGTGGAATCTGAATCGCTCAGATGGCTGAATCCAAAAAGTAAGACAAACTGATAAATGAAATGACCGTGGAAGTCATTCTCCTTCCTTATGGAAATGCTTTCACTTAACAGGGACTGCTCTTCCTCCAATAATTTCAAGAGCGTATTTCAAATAAATTCCGCCACCACCATATTCAAAAGGGCTATACCCAATTGGCGGTCCTTCTGCGTTTATTGCAATTAGTTTCAATACGCCTGCCTGTTCGTCCGTAATAAAGATTGGCGATCCGGACATACCATGCTCGGTTTGCGTGTCATAGAATAAATAAGGACTTATTCCGCCGGGCGGCATAATTGAATTTGCTGTAAATACCCTGCC
>PMUF01000604.1 GCA_003167015.1 Chitinophagaceae bacterium
AGGATAAAAAAGCGATGATTGCGATGTAACCCGTCAGGCTACTAAAAAATTGCCGGAGTTCTTTTTTGCATACAGCCCACATATACACGAAAATATGCGATATAATCGTTTTTCAGATATTCTTATTGTGTATCGATCCTTGTTGAGCAGCAGCATGATGCCCCTACAAGACATTTTCAATACATTATAATTAAATAAATGTGGAAAACTGCGTTAAATTAGATGAGCGGAAAAATGTTTTGTATGAGAGGATTACCTATATTCGCATACTCATTTAGAGCAACCTTCCTAGCGAAAATATTTAGGGTTTGGTCAATAAAGAAATTCAACCGAAACCAACTGCATGAAAAAATCCGCCCATAGTCTGGCGGGTTTTTTGTTTTAGCCCTTTTCCCTTAACAAGTTGATTATTGCCGGGTTAACGGTCATATCTCCACGCCATTGCCGGTCCGCCGTGCAGCTCCGTCCACCGACCGGGGTTTTTCCACCCGGAAAACGGATCTCCAAAGTCCATCGGGGGGCATCTTCAGGCTTCTTTCTACCCAGTTACCTGATAATCAGTATACATTACTAATATTTATATGACTATATTAACAATAAATATATTTGTTTCAGGCCAGTTTTGAGGGGCTATTGGCCCTTAATTGGGCCACCGTCCTGGCGATCTGACCCATGGCATATTCTACCTCTTCAGCCGTGGTATATCGTCCCAGCCCCAGGCGCAGGCTGCTATGGGCGAGGTCATCGTCCAGCCCCAGCGCCTTCAGCACATAGCTGGGCTCCATCGAGGCCGAAGTGCAGGCAGAACCGGAAGAGAGCGCTACGTTCTTGCCCAGGCCGGCCAGCAAGGCATCTCCGTCCACACCCGGGAAAGAAATATTAGTCACCAGCGGCAGTCTGTAGTGGCGGCTGCCATTGACTTTGGCCCCTTCAAGCGCCAGCAGCCCCTGTTCGAGCTTATCCCGCAAAGGGCCGATCCGTTGTCTGTCTGTTTCCATCTCCGCAGCGCATAGCTCGCAGGCCTTCCCGAAACCTACGATGGCCGGGACATTCAATGTCCCGCTGCGCATCCCCCGCTCATGGCCGCCGCCGTCCATCTGTGCCGTCAGCCGCGCCCTTGGGCCCTTCCGGCGAACGTATAATGCGCCTATTCCTTTGGGACCGTATAGCTTATGGGCGCTAAAGGCCATCAGGTCGATACCATCCGCGTTGACATCCACCGGTATCTTTCCCACGGCCTGGGTGGCGTCCGTAAAAAAAAGTATCCCATGGCGGCGGGCAATGGCGCTGATCTCGCGGACCGGCTGTATCACCCCGATCTCGTTGTTGGCATACATGACAGCGATCAGTACCGTCTCCGGCCGGATCGCGGCCTCGAGATCCGCCAGGCTGATCAGCCCGTCTTCATCCACCGGCAGCCAGGTCACTTCCCCGCCCGACTTTTCCAGGTGATGGCAGGTATCCAGTACGGCCTTGTGCTCGGTCACCACCGTAATGACATGATTTCCTTTGGCGGCATACATTTCGACGACGCCCTTGATCGCCAGGTTGTCCCCTTCCGTTGCTCCGGAGGTGAAGACGATCTCCTTCGGCCCGGCGCCGATCAGCCGGGCCACCTGTTCACGGGCCAGTTCAACGGCCTCCTCCGCCTCCCAGCCCAATGCATGGCTGCGGCTGGCCGCATTGCCGAACTTCTGCGTGAAATAAGGCAGCATGGCTTGCACCACCCGGGGGTCGCAGGGGGTGGTGGAATTATAGTCGAGGTAGACGGGCAGTTGGAGCATAGAGGCCTTTTATCTTGCAACAAAAGTAGGGCTCCCTGAGTTCAAATGTTCTTCCTACTTTAGTGTACGGATGAGAAAAAAGCTAACCTGTCTGCTGCCCGTGCTGGGATGGTTGGGACTTCTTCTCCAGACCCCTTCCCTGCCCGTGGCGGCGCAAAAGGACACCACGCGGACAGGGCGGACCGTGCCCGCGGCATCCGGCATAGCGCCTCAGCCCGGCACAGGCGCAGGCGCATCCGACTCACCTCTCCGGACCTATGGCTTCGGGTCAACGCTGGTCATCACCGCCCCTCCATCCTTCCATATCGAGCGGGCCGCCCTCCCGGACCTGCGGCAGGCGCAGCAAGCCGTTTTCGACCTCCCGTATGACTCTTTCGAAGCCCGGCTTTTCCATGATCCCCGCCCCTACATCTTCTGGATCCGCTGTACCGTCCGCAATGATTCCGACAGTACGCTGCTGATCGACATCTATAATGCCAGCCTCAACTACACAGATTGCTGGTGGGTTTCACCGGGACACCCCGTCAGCCGGGTATCGGGCGGCACGTTACGTCCACCGCTTTCCGGCAGCTCACTGATCGACCGGCAATACAATATCCTTCCGCTGAAAGTACCCCCCCGCCAGTCGGAAGAGATCTTTCTTGCCCTGCGCCAGAAGACCCGGGTATATGATTTCAACGGATTGCAGCTGTATACTCCGGCTGCATTAGGATCGGCCTTTGCGGATGACTACCAGGAAAGTCATTCCACCCTCGTCTTCGAGTGGCTGTTCCAGGGATTCCTGCTCTGCCAGATCCTGTATACTTTTTTCCAGTGGACGATCATCCGCCGGAAAGAATACGGCTATTATCTGGCTTACATGGCGGTGATCGCACTGTACTTCCTCAGCAAATTCGAATCCGACCTGGGCCTGGACCTGCTGTTCACACGCCATCCCGTACTCAAAGTCTACCTCAGCAAGACCATGCTGATCCTTCCCTACTTCCTTTACTTCCGGTTCGTCAGGCATTTCCTCGAGATCCCGGAGAACTATCCGGCCCTGAACAAATGGATCATCCGGGTCGAATATTTTCTGCTGGTCTACCTGGCGGCTGATCTGGCCTATATCCTGCTGACCTTCGACCAGGTGGTACAGACTTATGTCTTCACCATGATCCTGCTGCTCGTCTTTGTCACGGCAGCCTCCTTTATCATCTATCTTTTCCGCCACCGCCAGGCACTGATCTACTATGTGCTGACCGGCAGTCTCTTCGTGGCCATCGGTAATATCCTGGGGCAGGTATTGACTTATTTCCAGGATTATCGTCATATAAGCATCGTTCCGGACATTCTCCTTTTGCCTCAGTCGGGCGTAGTGCTGGAGATCCTTTGCTTTACTGCAGGACTGAGCTATAAGAGCCATATGTGGGAAAAAGAGAAGATCCGCAGCCAGGAACGGCTGATCGATCAGTTGAAAGCCAATGAGCTGCTGCAGTCGAGAATGCAGCACATCCGGAACAAGATAGCGCAGGACCTGCACGACGACATCGGGTCTACGCTAAGCAGCATTTCCATCCTCAGCGATCTCGCCATGAAGGACGACAGCGGCCGTCATACCCTGGAGACAATGAATGAGATCAAGGACAGTTCCATTCTGCTCATGGAAAAAATGGATGATATCGTCTGGAGCATCAATCCCCGTAACGATTCCCTGGAGAACCTCCTGAACCGGGTGCGCCACTTCGCCACTACGCTCTTCGAGGCGAAGGATATCGATTACCGGATCGACATCCAGAAGAACATCCATGAGGTCAGACTGCCGATGGACTACCGGCAGCATATCTATCTTATCCTGAAGGAAGCCATCAATAATCTCGTCAAATACGGCCGGGCTACAGTAGCGTCGATCGAAGTAAGATTCGACCATCAGCACCTGCAGCTGTGCGTGCGGGACAATGGACAGGGTTTCGACCCTTCCGGCCCTTCCAGCGGCAACGGCATTTCAGGCATGTACCGCCGTGCCTCGATGATGAATGCCCGGGTCACTATCGCCAGTGCTCCCGGCCAGGGGACCTCCATCCAGCTGCAGGTCGATCTTGTTTAAGGCGGGGGCCGCCCGATCGGGCCAACGCTCGCACAGAGCTCTGCTGCAAAATCCTATGAATATCCGATAGGAAAACCCATCAATAGTCATCATATTTGAAGTTATGATCAAAATCGCCATCGTAGAAGACAATCCTGCATTGCGCGCCAGCCTGGTGAGCCTCTTCGACAGGACGGAAGGCATGCGGTGCGTGGCGTCACTGAGCAACCTGCTGAATGTCATCAGCGAGGTGGGCAGCGCTCTGCCCGATATCATCCTCATGGATATCGGCCTGCCCAATATCTCGGGCATCGAAGGCGTCCGCACGGTCAAAACTCATTTTCCCGCTATCCAGATCCTCATGTTCACTGTATTCGACGACGACGAGAAGATCTTCGATGCCATCCGGGCGGGCGCCTCCGGCTATCTGCTGAAGAAGACGCCACCTGATGAGATCGTCCAGGCTGTTCGCGAACTGTCTCTTGGCGGAGCGCCTATGACTTCCAGCATTGCCCGCCGTGTAATCCAGTCTTTTCAGGCGGCCCCCGCCACCCTGGTTGAAGACTATCGCCTCACCGTCAGGGAGAACGAGATCCTCTACTCTCTGGTCGACGGTCTCAGCTATAAAAAAATTGCCGGCAAATATTGTGTCAGCATCAGCACCATCCGTACCCACATCTGCAATATTTACAATAAGCTGCATGTCAACTCCAAAGCCCAGGCCGTAGCCCGCGTGCTCGGCCCCAGGAAGCGCGGTTGACCGATCCGGCAGCGCCCGGCGGTTTCTCCAAAATCAGATGTTTATCCGATTGTCCTGCGTTTCTTTTTACTGTCATTTTGCATCAAACAACAACAGACATGAAACGCCTATCCCTTCTCCTCCTCTGCAGCGCAGCCTGCCTGCTCCTCCGTGCGCAGGTCACCAACCCCGGTCAGGTAGCCCAGAACACGATCAAAGGACTATTCAAAAAGAAGTCCAAGACCGCCAAAACCGACAGCACAGCCGCGGCCACCGGCGCCCAGGGCACAGCTGCTGCCAGCGCCGCCTCTTCAGGTCCCGCCACCCTCAAGACTTACTCCAACTATGACTTCGTCCCCGGCGAACAGGTCGTTTTCGAAGATAACTTTACAGACGACCAGGGCGGTGAATTCCCGGCGCACTGGCGGCTGAATAGCGGCCAGGCCGTCATCAATAAGGTCGATTCAGTGTCTGCATTCTTCCTCACCGAGGGCAACTACGTCCGTGTGGCCCCACGCATGAAGACCGAAAAAGACTACCTCCCGGAGAACTTTACCATCGAGTTCGACTTTTATTCGACACCCGGCGCATACAAACCTATGCTGCTATTCACCACCAGCGATAAAGAAAGCCGTAATATCGGTTTTGGCACGAGTGTGGAGACCAGCTATTTCCCGCATGACTTCAGCGGGACATTTCCCGGCGACCATGCTCATTTCGACGGTCACTGGCATCACGCTGCCGTGATTAAAAAAGGTGTCCAGATCAAATGTTACGTAGACCAGTACCGCGTCATGGTCATGCCGGACTGCGGCAGCTGCAAGATGAGTTTCGTTGAAGTAGGGGGCATTGGCGGTACGGAGACCCCGATAGTATTTAAGAATTTTCGGATTGCAGAAGGAGGTAATATGAACATGATCGGTCAGAAATTCACCGATGCAAAAATCATTACGCACGGTATCAATTTCGATGTCGATAAGGCTGTCATCCGTCCGGAAAGCATGGGTACCCTCAATATGATCGTCAACTTGATGAAAACGAATCCGGATGTCAAATTCGAAGTGGACGGTCATACCGATAATACCGGTACTGCTCCGCACAACCTGCAATTATCGCAGCAGCGTGCCGATGCTGTCAAGGCACAGCTGGTCGTGATGGGTATCGATGCTACGCGGCTGACCACGAAAGGGCTGGGAGATACCAAGCCCATCTCGGACAATGGCACCCAGGAAGGGAAGGCGAATAACCGACGAGTCGAATTCGTTAAAATATGAAGATTGCTCAATGGCCCAATGAAGAGAATGTTGTTTTACAGTAGAGCCGTCGCGTCCCGGAAGGCAGACCCGGGCCGGCGGTTTTTTTTAATCCCTGATCACGAATGAACCTGCATAATGGTCGTTCGACTGGGGATCGATTGCGCGGACAAAATAGGCTCCGGCTGCCATCTTGTTATTAAAGTTCACCGTGGCCAGGTTGGTGTTGTAAAAATAGTTTTGCTGTACCAGGTCGCCATTGGCTGCGAAGATCTGCACCTGCCAGTTCCGGGTATTGCCCGGGAAGGCCAGATCGATAAAGGTACTCGGCGGGTTGGGGTAGATCAGGAAAGAGCTGATGGCTCCATTACCGAGGTTAATGACGCGCAGCGGGGAATAGCTGACGGCACCACTGGGATCGATGATCTGAATCCGGAAATACAGGTTGCCTTTGTCAGCAGGTGGAATGGCATAATCATATGCATAAGCGCCATTGCCGGCCACGCCATCGGCCAATACCGTATCGACATTTAAAAAGTCGGTTCCATTACCGGTACTGACCTGCACGACATATTTCTCGCCGGGTTCTTCGCCGGTGGTGAGCCAGTTTAAGAGAGCGGTCTGAGGATTTTCCAGCGTGGCTGTAAAGGTCAGCAGATTGACGGCCAGTGGTCCCGTATAACAGAAATAATAGGTCAACGTCAGGGTTTCGTTCACCGTGGCACTAGGGTCCGCGGTAACATTACCATTGTTAATGAAAAAGGTAGCCACGTTGATATATTGGATATCCGGGCTGCCGGTTCCGACAAAATTATTAAGCAACCCGGAAGAGGTAGTGATGGAATCAGGCTGCGACACAGTCGTATTGTTAAACAGCGTTGACGGTCCGTCCGTTGCTGTGGAGCCAACCCCAGCCGGGACATTGATGAAGGGAAGGAATGAATTGGTAGTCCCCCCAGTAGTGATCACGCTGCCGTTCAGCGTGATTTCATCATTATCAAAAGCCCCCGGATGAACATTATTTTGTGCAGTGGCAGTGGTATTGGTCAGCAGAATAGACTCTGTCATGGTAATTTGAGAAGAGATAACAGCGGCTACAAGTACATAGCCTGCCGGTGGATTGTACTGGCTAAAATTCGGACTAAACCCGTCATTGCCGTTGCCCGCATAAGTATAGGTCTGTGTAGACGACTGTAATGTGCCGGTACACGCTTGAGCTGCCAGCCGCGAAGGCAGCAGGGAAACTGATCCCATCAGCAATGGCATTAACAGGGAGGCGGATACCCTGGATAATCGGATTTTAAACAGCCTCATAGGAACTTAATTGATTTAGGGTCGATCACAATTAGAACACTACAATAACTACAAACATGGCTGTTTTATTATACTTACTAAGTATGTTTACTATTGTTTTTATTAACAAAATAACTATTCCGAGCAGAGAAATTATGTAAATCCCTTTAAATGAGCCTGTAGTATTGCTCGTTACAAAGAGATTAAAATTTTAATTTGTCGTATGTGGTCTTTAATGGGCCAGCACTACAAAATTGCCGGTCACCACCTTCTGTCCCCGGAGGTCCGTTGCCCGCACCAAATAGGTCCCGGCGGACAGTTTACTGCGAAAGTTGACCTGTATATTACGCGTCTGCATATACACATCCCGTTCGATCAGACCGCCGTTCACCGACAGGATATCCACCTGCCAATCCCCTACATCCTGCTGGTTCGGAATGAGGTTGATAAAATTGGTAGCCGGGTTCGGATACACCTGCAGCCCCTCGCCGGGCGCCGTCAGGGTTACATTGCGGATGGGGGAATAGGTAACCGCTCCGGAGACATCGTGGATCTGCAGCCTGTAATTCCAGCTGCTGTCGGCACTGACGGGGAGCTCGTCAGGATAGCTATAGGTGGCTGAACCTTCATCCACGGTGGCATTCAGGGTCGCAATATCATTATAAGTAAGATTGTCGCTGCTGCGCTGGATCACATATTGCCGGCCGGCCACCTCATTGGCGGCAGCCCAGTTGAGCTGTACGTTGTTCAATCCGGCCAGGTTAGCCGTCCAGGCGGTCAGGCCTGTTGCCAGCACTACGTTGCCCCGGCAAAACTGGTATTGCAGGGAAAAGGTGACGTTAGTGTTTATGCCGGCGCTATAGTAATAGGCGGCATTATTCACTGCGCTAAGGTTGCTGAAGGTAAAAGACTGATAGTTCAGGCTGACCTGACCGCCGCCCATGAATGGGGATATGGCTGTAACGGTATCGCTGGCCACATAGTTCGTCAGTAAGTTAAAGGGGGTCTTTGTCACTGACTGGTTGGAATTCAGGGAATAATTGCCCATGGATTGCGTCGTAACGTTGGAATATGGAACGGAGAGCTGGGGTCCGCTGATCAGGTCCTGCTGGCCGAGCGTCAGGGCATAGGTGGTAGCTACCGAATCCGCATTGCGGAGCGTGAAGCCGTACTGCGAGTTAACGGTAGCGGTCAGGCGGACTGCCACCAGCGTGCCCGAATCCGGGCTGAACTGCGGAAAACTGAGACTGTAAGTAGCGAAACCATTGCTGGTCAATGCCGTATCATAGGTTGTGGTGGAGAGAGTAGAGGCGTTGCACTGGGCCTGTGCGGTAATATGGAGGCCCATTGCCAGGCCGACGGCCAGGCAGCCATTTCTCATAGCAGAGAGAAGAGCATGACTTTTCATGATAGTAAGAATATTGGATTCCAGCCTTGGTAAACTGATTTTACCCCACATTTATTTTATGGATTTTAGCAACGAATTAAACTTTTCGACAATTTAGGTAGGATTACTTAGTACAAAGGGAAGGTTGACAGTTCTTATCAAAAATGAGGCCGGACGGGCCACGTTTCAATAAAATAATCATTTAAACAGATGAAAAAAAACAAAGCCACCTCCTTTCGGAAGTGGCTTCGTGTATTGGTTGTTATAAAAGTGAAAAACTATTTTGCGATCAGCAGCTTATTCACCTGCTGGGTTCCGTCCGAGCCGATCACAACGATCAGGTAATCACCCTGCGGGAAGTTGCTGATGGTCAGGGGGACAGTCGTTCCCGCAGCATTGCTGACCGTCTTTTCCAGCAACAGCTGCCCGGTGGTGTTCAGCAGCCGGACGCTGACGTTGCCGGTCGCGGTGCCGCCAAGTGCTACGTTGACATAAGTGCTGGCAGGGTTCGGATATACACTGACCGAAGTAGCCAGGCCGATACGAACCGCCACCACTGTGGAATAGGCCGTCGCACCTCCCTTGTCTACCATTTCCAGGCGATACTCGGTGGTGCCGTTGGCCGGTTTGGTATCCGTAAAGGAATAGTTGATAGGCGTGCTGGAGTTGCCATGG
>PMUF01000376.1 GCA_003167015.1 Chitinophagaceae bacterium
CCACCATGGCATCAGTCAAAAAGATCGATCCACAGCTTAAGATGAACAACGATACCGGATTCGGTACGAATGCCGATAATTATGGCGGCAGATTCATCAACCGTGATGGTACCTTCAACCATCGTAAGGAAGGCAAATCTTTCCTCGAGCGGTATAGCATCTATCACCACATGCTGACCCTTCCCCGCTGGAGGTTCGGCGCGGTCATCGTTGGCTTCTATCTGCTGGCGAACCTGGTGTTCGCATCGATCTACCTCCTCGTCGGTATCAACCAGCTGACAGGAGTCATCGCCACCGCGCCCTGGGGCAAGTTTAAGGAGGCGTATTTCTTCAGCACTGAAACCTTCACCACCGTGGGCTATGGACGGGTCAACCCCGTCGGCGACGGCGCCAATCTCGTGGCGGCTATCGAGGCCATGGTCGGCTTCCTGTCCTTCGCCCTGGCTACAGGTCTCATGTCTGGAAGGTTTTCCCGGCCGCATGCCTTTTTACTGTTCAGCGACAACGCCCTCGTCAGCCCCTACAAGGACGGAGCAGCGCTGATGTTCCGCTTTGCCCCCTATAAAGACAATCACGCGCTCACCGATGTGCAGATCCGCGTCAACATCGGTCTTAAAGTGCAGGTAGACGGCAACCAGGAATACCGGTATTACGATCTCGGACTCGAACGCAGCAAAGTAGAGAGCCTGCCCATGAACTGGACGGTTGTACATCCCCTAGATGACAAAAGCCCTTTACAGGGATTCTGCTGGGAAGATATGCAGGCGGCCGACGTCGAGATCTATGTCCTCATCAGAGGATTCGATGACGTCTATTCCAACTTTGTCCAGCGTCGCACCTCCTATACCTACGATGAAATTAAGTTCAACAGGAAATTCGTCCCCATGTACAGGGAGAGCAAGGACGGCAAAACCACTATCCTGGAATTGCATAAGCTGAACGAATTTGTGGAAGCGCACGCGAACATCACCCAGGGTGTCGTGACGAACGCCGCCCTGCTCGTCCCCGAAACCCTCCCATCCTCCGAAATTACCGGCATGGGCCCATCCTCAACACAGAAATAACCGTAATTTATGGGGCTCCCATGGATCCTCAGGTTTTTTTGTCAACCTGGGTGAAGTTTTTTAACTTCCGCGTATGAGAAAATTACTTGCACTGCTCGCAGCCCTGCTGCTCTTTGGCGCCGTTTATTCAACCCCCAAACCCACGGATCCCCGCCTCGTAAAAAGCTCCCGCAAGGACACCGCCGGATGGATCTATATCCATCTCGAAGGCAGCCCCCGCGATATCGGATACCAGCATGGCTACCTGCTGGCCGCTGAGATCGAAGACCTCATCAATTCAATGAAATTATCATTGCCCCACCTCTCCGGCAAAGACTGGGCATTTTACCACGACGTCGCTAAAAAAATGTTCTGGAATAAGATAGACAAGGAATACCAGCAGGAGATCACCGGTATCGTCGAAGGACTAAAGGCCAGGGACAAACAATATGATGTATATGACCTTGTGGCATTGAACGGCAATATCGAGCTCTCTCAGTATTATGTCCCGATGCTGGCCGAAAAAGAACATCCCGGCGCCGGTAACAACAAGGCCCCGGGCAATTGCAGCGGGTTCGTGGCGACCGGCAGCTATACGGCGGATGGCAAGATCGCCATCGGGCACAACAACTGGACGGACTATATGGGCGGAGAAAGATGGAATGTCATCGCCGATATCGTCCCCCAAAACGGCAATCATTTTGTCATGGATTGCATGCCCGGCCTGATCCACAGCGGTGACGATTTCGTGGTCTCCGCCGGCGGCATCCTCATCACCGAGACGACCATCACCCAGTTCAAGGGGTTCGATGAAAAAGGTATTCCGGAATTCGTCAGGGCACGGAAGGCAGCCCAATATGCCAACAGCATCGACGATTTCGTCCGGATCATGACCACGGGCAATAACGGCGGCTATGCCAACGACTGGCTGGTAGGCGATACCAAGACCAACGAGATCGCCCGGCTTGAGCTGGGGCTGAAGGATTTTCGGGTCTGGCGCACGACGGACGGCATCTATGTCGGCTCCAACTTCCCCAGCGACGACAAACTGATGAAGGAAGAAACGACCATCAACCCTAATGACAGCACCCTCTCGGCCAACGCAAGACACCGCCGCTGGGACCACCTGACCAATGATTATAAAGGCCGCATCGACGCCACGACGGGCATGACCATCGAAAGCGACAGCTATAACGAACTCACCAATGCAAAAGAGGCCAGCCGTTGCGTCATAGCCGGGCGGGTCGATACCGATCCCAAAGGCTGCCCGGAATGGGATTGGCCCCCTTTCTATCCCGGTGGCACCGTACAGGCAAAGATCACGACGGCTACTCTCGCCAAAGACATGAAATTCTGGGCGCATATGGGCAATCCCAGCGGAGAAGGCTTCCTGGCCGCGCCCTTCTTTGCCGCACATCCGGAATACCAGTGGGAATCCCCTTATCTGCATGATATGCCGGCATATCCCTGGACACTCTTCAGCGCCAAATAAACAGCGCAGCCGGGCATCCCTCTGCTCCGCCAGGGCACAAAAAAAAGGTAACGTAGCGGAGGGTGCCGTACATTACCCAATTTGATGTGACAGATGCTAATGCATTAAAAGACGCTCAGACAGAATGTTCATGGGTTAATCACAGGAAGTGTGTGGTCGGCTAACGAACCGAATAAGATGCCGATAGGTCAGAGACCCGAATTGCCACAAATTATGTACCAAAAAAACAACCCACTCCCGGTTACATCCGGCATCCCTGCGCACACCAATGGCTAAATTCATGCCGAATGAATGACAAGCAAACCGACGCTGTCGAAACCTTCGAACGTTTCATCGACCTCTACTTCGCTTCCGTGTACTCAGCGGTATCAAGATTGACGGGGCTGACCGACCAACAGGCCGTTGAGGCCATCACCGTGGAAGTTTTCGTCAACCTATGGAAGAACAGCGATACCCTCTTTAGCGAAGTCAGGCCGCCGGCCTTCATATATAAAATAATGCTACCACATATCTTCAACTATTTGCGGGAGCATGAATCCGAAGACCGCGCACAGCTCCTGAAGGGCATTTTACTGATCGACCCCGCCCATTATGAGAAGACCTCGTCCTCTTCCGCTGCGACCCCCTCCTCTCCGGCCGAAGACTGACCCACCCTCCCCTACAGATCTTCCAGACTGATAATGCCGTGTTGCAAGGCAAACCGGATGACCCCGGCTATATTTCTGGCGCCGATACGGCGAGTGATATTGCTGCGATATTGCTCAACCGTCCGCTCTGACAGATACACCTCACGGCTGATCTCCCGGGCTGTCTTTTGCCGGCACAGTAACCGGATGATCTCGATTTCCTTGGCGGAAAAGCCGGTATTGGCAATCAGCAGCCCCGGACGCTCCTCTTCCGGAAAGATCCTGTTGATGATATACGTACGGGCCTCCTTGCAGAAATAATCCTTTCCTTCCAGCAGGCTCGTCACTGCCTTCTCGAATTCGGCATCGTTCTCGCTCTTGATCACATAGCCATGCACGCCTGCCTCGAACATCTTTAGAATGGAGGTTGCATTGACATTGAAAGAATAGGCCAATATCCGCGAAGTCGGACACCGGTATTTGATCTCCCTGGCGACGGCATCTCCCGAATGATCCGGCAATACCTGATCGACAATCACCAGCTGCGGCTGATGCTCCAGGGCCAACCGGATCCCTGTGGCGCCGTCATTGGCATGATAAAACACGCTGAACCAGTCCCCGATCAGCAGCCTGATCCCATTGACGATCATATTGTGGTCGTCGATGACCAGCAGGGAATGATAAGGAGGTGCCTGATCTTTATTCATACAAATGGAATGGTCAATTCAATAGAGTATCCTTCCGGCCACGCATTTTGCAATTCAAAACTGCCTTTCAGCAGATCGGTCCTTTCCCGGATATTCCGGATACCGATCCCGGCAGAGAAAGACCCCGGCTCCATCCCCCGGCCATTATCCGAGTAGGTGATCCGGAGGTTCCGCTCCATGGCCCTGATCAGCACGGTGATCTGGCTACACCCGGCATGCCTGACCGAATTACCTATCATCTCATTGACCATTCTCGTCAGATGAGAGTATTGCCAATGGCTTAATATGTGTTGGCCGTTGTTCAGCCGCAGGGCGAAATCGATCCCCGTCGTCCGCTTGATCTTTTCCAGCAATACCGTGATCTCCCTGCTAAAACTGTCTACGGTGCTCAGTCGGCTCGATTTGAGGTCATGCGATATTCCTCTGACCGCTTCCATGATCTGCGCCGTCTGTATTTTTAGCTCCGCCAGGCCCGTTGTGGGGTGCGCCTCCATTTCCTTTTTCACCAATGCATTCGCAAACAACAGCATCGGCCCTATTTCATCATGGAAATTCCTGGCCAGGTTCAATTGCAGGTTGAGCAGCTTTTGCCGCTGACGAAACCGGTTGATCCGGAAGGCGGCAAAGCCCCCGGCGATCACCAGGCCCAGCAGCGTGAAAAGATACAGGGTGGACCGCTCGGCCTTGCGTCTTTCGGCCTCCGTGCGCAACAGCTCGGCCCGGGTATTCTCCTCGGCAGCCAGCGCATACAGATTGTTGTCTTTGTCCGAACTGACGGCATAAAAGGCAGAATCCCTCAGCCGGTATACTTTCTGCAGCTCATGGTAAGCCTCCTCGAAGTGACCGGTGCCGGCCAGCAGTTTGCTGTTGCTTTCCGGCAAAAAGGCCGGGTCAAGGGTTGAATACTGAACACCGCTGTCATTCAGGGCTTTGACTATATCGAGATAGCGCCTGGCGCTGTCTGGTTTACCCCAATCGAAATAAAAGTCCACCGCCTCCGTATAGGTGAATTCAGTATAGGAAGGTTGCAGTATAGGCGGAAAACCCCTGGCCGTCACTTCCCGGATGGCGCCTTGCAATAATTCACCCGCTGCATTGAAATGATCGAGGAATTTTTCCCTTTCAAAGCCCATAAAATCGCAGAAATAACGGGACTCCGGCCAAACACCCCGGTATTTCCCGGCCTCTCTTACCGCTGCCAGCGTTCTTTCGCTGATCTGAAGGACGTCGCCCGCCCGTACGCTGTCTTTTGCCTTGTCCGATGCATACTCCACCGCATTCAGGATCATCAGTGCTACAGATACCTGTTCGGGGCTCACGGTCCCCTTCGCCACGGCCGCCGGTATTCCCAACAGGTCCGGTCGCAGCTTGTCGTACCGGGAAATGACGCGGGGATAATCCCTGTTGCTGGAATATACCGAGATCGCGAAAAGGTCACTGTGAGCCAGCCCCCCCTTTTCGAACAGCCCCAGCCGCACCTTTTCCTCATTGTTCTTCTCCGAATAATAAATGGCGCTCCCGAATTGACTCTTGTTGTTGGAGTAGAGCGCCATATAACCATAATACCTTGCTTTCCATGGCCCCTTTATATTGTCCCCGAAAGCGATCTCCCGGTAAACGGCCAAACGTTGCGGCAGGCTGTCGTCATTCCCCAGCATCGGCGCGATCGAATCGACAGCTTTCAGGTAGGCGGTGTCGCTCAGCGTGTGATGGTGATATTCCCGCAGCAGCCCCGATAATCGCCCGGTCGCAGTCACAGGTACCTGGGCAACGCTTCGAACCCCGGTAAAGCAGAGGCAACATAGAATAACAGGTAGTAATGATCTTGGCAGATGCATGGGACGAGCGGCATAATGGTGACGCTAGTCAAATGTAGAAAAAAAATGATGGGAATAGTACAAGTTCAACCCGGGAACAGAACAAATCCGGTACTTTTTGTTCTCTTTACACAATAGAGATAACTTAAGGGGGAGCGCGCGTATTAGTATTCTAAGTATGAATGAGTTGAAAGAATTTATTGATTGCTGGTATCCCTCGGTCTTTATGGCTGCGGCAAAGCTTACCGGCCTGTCGGATAAAGAGGCCTTGGCTATCCTCACAGAAAATGTTCTGGCCAGCTTGTGGGACAACCGCAGGCAATTTGCCGTCGAACCCCGGCAAGGCGTTTTTATTTACCGGATCCTGCTCCAGGAAGTCATTTCTTTCCTCCGGCAGCAGGGTGACGAACAGCGGATCCGAATGCTGCGCGATATCGTACTCATCGATCCGGCCCTTTACCTCACGGAC
>PMUF01000251.1 GCA_003167015.1 Chitinophagaceae bacterium
TCACCTCCGCCGCAGCAATCCCCCGCTCATTCAGATACCGCGCCAACGTAGCCTGAAACCCATGGGTCACATACACCTTTTCCGCTCCCGTAGCCTCGACAGCCCCCAGCAAGCCCCTCCAGTCTGCATGATCGCTCAGCGCAAAACCCGCATCGGCATTCCGCCGCCGGACATTCCCCCGCACCTGCATCCATCCACTGCATATCCCTATAGCAAAAGGCTGAAATTTTCTTATCCACGGTGATCCTTCCGCACTCGATGGCGCAATCACCACCTGACCCCTGAACAGCTCCCGCGGCATCTCCGGCGTCACCCGCTCAACGGCCGGCAACACCACCCCCGCATTCAACAGTGCCTGGTGAATATTCCAGACTGCACCGTGGACATATATCTTCTCCGTCACCAGCGCTAAACAGGACAACAACCGCTGCGCCTTGCCCAGACTATAGGCAATCAGCACCGACGCCTTTCCCCGCTGCTTGTTATCTGTTACCCAATCCTGGATAGTCCCGAAAATCTCTGGTTGCGGCTTCCAATCATAAATAGGCAGGCCAAAAGTCGATTCCGTAACGAAAACCTGGCAGGGTATCGGCTCGAAAGCCCCGCTGATCCCGTCGTCTTCCGTCTTATAATCCCCGCTGACCACCCACACCTCACCCTGGTATTCCACCCGCACCTGCGAAGACCCGATAATGTGCCCCGCCGGATGCAGACTTACCCTGACGCCATTCATGAAGACCGGCTCTCCCCATTCAACTGCCTGAACCACCTCGGCCGTCACCCCCAACCGCCATTGCAACAACGGCTTGGTCAGTCGATGGCATAAATAGGCCACACTCCCCGCCCGCGCATGATCACTGTGCGCATGGGTGATGACAGCTTTGGCCACTGACCCCCAAGGGTCGATATAAAATCCCCCCTGCGGGCAGTACAGCCCCTTGTCAGTAAATTCTATCAATGGCATAATAAGTGGAAATCCCCCCGGAAAATAACAAAATTCACTCCCAAAAGTTCCGGCCGCCTCCCGACTCCAACGCGCCCTCATCCAACGCGCCCGCCATCGGCCCCTGGCCCGTCCCTTAATTGACAGTGGTAATATTCCCGTCTACCTTCCGGACAAAATACAGCTTCTTATTCTCGAAGTAATCCAGCGTCATCGACTGCCGGTTGAGAAATACCGGCTCTATATTGAAGTCATCGAATACCTTGAATTTTTTCTCGCCAATGCTGCCTTCCAACTGAGCACCATGCAGGCTCAACAGGCTCCCAAAGCGAAAAACGCACTCATATCCCCGGAAAACCATATCACTCGGCCGGGAGTAAAATTTGGCCTTGAAGAACTGCTGGATGGAAGCCACCAGACTGTCTGCCCCATTAATATAGAACGGAGTGCTGTACACTATCTCCTCCCCCGCAAACTCGGGCTTCGTAAAGTCCATATTATCCCACGTCGGCATCCCGATCAGCGTCGTACGATACGTCTTGCCGAGGAACGCCAGCGTCGAAGCCAGCCGGTTGCCGAAAGCTTCGTCCAGGCTGCCGGCAATACAGATCGTCTGGGTCGTGCTGTCCAGGTAAGTCGTCACGGCGCCGCCATCGAAATTATCGTCCAGGGTTACGTATTGAATAGTCAGCGGTACGCTGGCTGTCGTATGCCCGATATCCGCAAAATAACTCTTCAGCCGGTCTTCCTGTGCACCTTTCCTCCTGAAACAAACCAGCGGTTTGGTCGGATAGTTTCGTTGGATGAACCGGTAAATTCCTTCGCAGTGTGTTCGCAAAGTGGAGTTGAGGATCACCAGGCTGGAATTATTCGTGATCCCGCCGTCATTGGGGAAATTCACATTGATGAAAGGAACATGCAGACGCAAGGCGGCAGCGGCCAGTTGTTGCACCTCCCCGTTCACTACCTGCCCCATGATCAGCCCCGTTCGCTGAAAATCAGGACTGGCCAGCACCTGCTGCAGCGTCTGACTGGCCGACCGGGTATCGTAGATGCGTACGTCCAGCCGGACATTCTCTTTCGCTAAAGAATCCAGCGCCAGCTTCGCCCCTTCATAAAATTCCAACCCGGGATTGATGTACTTGGGAAAACTCTTGTCAAAACGATAACTGCCCGTGGCATCGAATGCCGAATCTAGGAACAAAGGCAGAAAAATAGCCAGCTGCGGTCTGCCTGTAGTGTCAGCGTGGCCCATGGAATCTAGCCGTCTCGCAGCACTATCCAATTGCGCCCGGCCGGTAAAACCATGCGCCAAAAACACTAACAGAAAAGAATATCGGAAAATTCGGTTCATCATATTGAATCCACTTCGCTCTTCATCCAGCCTCGCCCGGCCGCGCCCTATTCCCACTCGATCGTCGCCGGCGGCTTGCTGCTGATATCGTACACCACCCGGTTGATCCCCTTCACACTATTGATGATGTCATTAGAGACATCAGCCAGGAAGGTGTAAGGTAAATGCGCCCAATCGGCCGTCATCCCATCGACGGAAGTCACCGCCCGCAAGGCTACGGTAAATTCGTAAGTCCTTTCGTCCCCCATTACCCCAACGCTCTTGACAGGCAATAGGATCGCCCCCGCCTGCCAGATAGTCGAATAGAGATGCTGGGCCTTCAGGCTCTGGATGTAGACATCATCGGCGTCCTGTAACAGCTTCACCTTCTCGGCCGTTACCTCCCCTAATATGCGGATCGCCAGACCCGGACCGGGGAAAGGATGCCGTTGCAAAAGATCATCGGGAATGCCCAGTTCGGCGCCTACCCGCCGTACCTCGTCCTTGAAAAGATAACGCAAAGGCTCTACCAACCCCAGTTTCATGGTGGCAGGCAGTCCGCCGACATTATGATGCGATTTGATCGTTTGCGAAGGACCGTGTACGGATACGCTCTCTATCACATCCGGATAGATGGTGCCCTGCCCCAGCAATTCCACTCCTTCTACTTTGAAAGCCTCCTGCTGGAACACGTCGATGAATAGCCGCCCGATGGTCTTCCGCTTCGCTTCAGGATCTGTTTTGCCTGCCAGCTCATGGTAAAAAACCGCTGACGCATCCACTCCTTTCACATTCAGCCCGATCTGCTGATAGGTATCCAATACCTGCTGGAACTCATTTTTACGCAACACCCCATTGTCCACAAAGATCCCCACCAGCCGGTCCCCGATAGCCCGGTGGATCAGGGTCGCCGCTACCGTCGAATCCACTCCGCCGCTCAGCGCCATGATGACCTTACCGCTCCCGATCTGCTGTTTCAGCGAAGCCACCGTGTCGCTCACAAAATGCGCCGGCGTCCAATCCTGCGAACAACCGCAGATATTCACCAGGAAATTCCGGATGATCTTCTTCCCTTCGATCGAATGATAGACCTCCGGATGGAATTGAAGACAGTACAAAGGCGCCCCGCCGCCCTCCTTCCGAAACGCCGCATACGGAATATTTTCCGTATTGGCCAGCACTTCGAATCCCTGGGGTAAATCCAATATCGTGTCGGCATGGCTCATCCATACCTGTGATAGCTCCGTCACATCTTTTAATAAAACATCTTCTCTCTGCTTGTGCAGCAGGGCTCGCCCATATTCCCTCTTATTACTCTTAGCAACGCTTCCTCCGAACAATTTGGCTGTCAATTGAGCCCCATAACATATCCCCAGCACCGGCAACCGCCCATGCAGCGCCGGAATATCCACGATAGGTGCATCCTGATCATTCACCGAGGCAGGACTGCCCGAAAGGATAATGCCCTTCAGGCCGGCATCGAATTCAACGGTTTGATGATAGGGAATGATCTCGCAATACACATTTGCCTCACGTACTGCCCTGGCGATCAATTGAGTATATTGGGAGCCAAAGTCGAGGATTAGAATCTTTTCCGTCATGGTGACGCGAAGGTAGAAAAAATCCCGCACCCCCCCGCACCCCCCGCCAAAGAACAATTTCGAAATCCCGCCAAAAAGTTTAACTTTTGTGCCGGCCAAAGCTAAACATAACACTATGAACAATTCACGCAAACCTTCCTATCGGTTACTTCGGGTTACCTTCCTGGTATTGATTTTTCCCTTCTTTCTTGCCTCCTGCCATCATTTCCTCGGCAAAAGGATCAAGGGCAACGGTAATATCAAAACCGAAGACCATAATGTCAGCGGCTTTAAAAATCTTGATTGCGATGCTTCGGCAGACGTGTATATCACCCAGGGTGAGCCGGCCGGGGTAAAAGTGGAAGGGGATGACAACCTTCTGCCTTATATAGAGATCAACCAGGAAGGCGACCGGTTGATCATCCGCGAACGGTCCCATGTTAACCTCGATCCCAGCGATGGACTCAAAATTTATGTGACATCACCTGAATTCAATTCCATCAATGCGTCCGGCGCCGGCGATATTGTCGGTCAGACCAAACTCACCAATGACAATGATTTGAACCTTCGCCTCAGCGGCGCCGGCGATATCCGGATGGAGGTGAATGCACCAACCGTCGTTTGCACGCTCAGCGGTGCCGGATCGGCTTACCTGAAAGGACAGGCCAAAAATGTCGATATCGAACTGTCGGGCGTCGGCTCGACACACTGCTATGACCTGCAGGCAGAAAATACGAAGGTGGATGTATCGGGAGTAGGATCGGCCGAGGTTTTCGCCAGCGTTAAGCTGGACGCCACGGTCAATGGTGTGGGCAGCATCAACTACAAAGGCAATGCTACCGACGTCAGCCAGCATGCCAACGGTGTCGGCAGCATCCATAAAGCGGACTGAGGTTTTAGCTTCCCCTTAACGTTCTTTTCCCGATCATTGTGGCATGCTCAACAGGCTACTTTCCCTGTTCCTTTCCCTTGTCGTTATAGGTGCCAGTGCCCATGCCCAGGAACCCGCACGCACCCAGGACCTCGCCAGCGCCCCGGCCCCCCTTCCCTCCCCGGAAGCATTCGTCAATGCCATCTGTCATACTGTCGTCGACAGTTCCCTATCCCGCTATTACCTCCTCGTCGGAGCCGACACCTGCCGCTTCGTCCGCTACGACTACGACGAATGGTCGAAATATCACCTGCTCGAACCGGTGCCGATCAGCATTCTCAACGAACTGGCAGAAAAAGTATCTCTCTCCCGCTATCCCTATTTCTGGAAGCAGCATGCACTGCCGACCGCCACCCTCATCACCGGCCACCAGGCCGATTCTCTCCTGTACCTGAATCCCCCCGACGGCGACGGCACCGCCCGCCACCTCGTCTTCAGCTTCTCCCTGCCTCAGTTCACTGACGATGGCCAATACGCCGTCATCGACCTCAACATGGTCTGCGGCGGCCACTGCGGCCTCGGATCGACCTATATCTTCCACCTCACATCCAAAGGCTGGACAATGGTCGGTGTCTACCGCAACTGGTCCGCCTGATCCC
>PMUF01000419.1 GCA_003167015.1 Chitinophagaceae bacterium
CCCACCGGGTCTTTTTTCTCAACGGCACCCGGTTGCAGGCTGTCGGGCAGAGCGAAGAGCATTTGGTAGTAGAAGCCGGTGCGGGACATGGTTATGTCATCGGCGACATTTTTTATGGGGTACCCTTTCATGTTTGCCCTACCGTCGCCCTGTACGAACGGGCGATGACCATCGAGGCAGGCCGGTTGACCGGCGGCTGGAAAAATACGGCGAGGGACCGCCAACTGACCGTCTAGAGGCCCTATTCGTCAACTAAATCCCATCATTCACCGACTTTAATCATTTTGTTCCACAGCGGGAATTAATTTGCAACCTGTTCATTGTCATGGGCATGTAATATTTTTCGACCAAAAAGCAATTTTGTTCGAATAATGAATAATTCAATAAATTTGTTCACTCACGGGGAGAAAGGACACCCGGTGCATTATTCAACCAAAAAAAATCGATCATGGAAGTAAAAGAAGCGACTGGCAGGCTGGGGGTATTGATCCCCGGACTAGGCGCAGTGGCGACTACGCTTATTGCAGGTGTGGAAGCCGTAAAGAAAGGCATTGCTCAACCGATAGGATCGCTCACCCAGATGGGCAACATCCATCTGAACCGGAAGAAGGGTAACAATTATCCCAAAATCAAGGATTTCGTCCCCCTGGCCAACCTGGAAGACATCGTTTTCGGCGGCTGGGACGTATACGAGGACAATGTATATGTGGCAGCGAGCAGGGCGAAGGTATTGGAACAACACACGCTGGAGACCTTGCGTCCGCAGCTGGAAGCTTTGAAACCCATGAAAGCAGTTTTTGACAAGAGCTATATCAAGAACCTGGATGGTACGCATGTCAAAGAGGCGGCGACGAAATATGCGCTGGCCGAGGCCCTGATGGAGGATATCGCGCAGTTCCAGGAGACCCGCGATTGCGACCGGCTGGTTATCGTCTGGTGTGGCTCTACGGAAAAATATATCGAAACAGGTGATGTGCACGAAAGCCTGAGCGCGTTTGAAAAAGGCCTGAAGGAGAATGATCCGCGTATCGCTCCCAGCATGATCTATGCCTATGCCGCCCTTAAGATGGGTATTCCCTTCCTGAACGGCGCTCCCAATCTTACGGTAGATATCCCTGCACTGACCGAACTGGCCAAACAGACCCAAACGCCCATCGGCGGCAAGGACTTCAAGACCGGGCAGACCCTCATGAAGACTATTCTGGCCCCCGGTCTCCAGGCCCGTGCATTGGGGGTGAAAGGCTGGTTCTCGACTAATATTCTGGGCAACAGAGACGGCTATGTGCTGGATGAGCCGGACAATTTCAAGACCAAAGAAGTCTCCAAGCTCAGTGTGCTGGAAGATATCCTTCGTCCCGACCTGAGCCCCGAGCTCTATGGGGAGTTGTATCACAAGATCCGCATCAATTATTATCCTCCTCATGGCGATAATAAGGAGAGCTGGGATAACATCGACATCTTCGGCTGGCTGGGTTATTCCATGCAAATCAAAATCAATTTCCTCTGCCGGGATTCCATCCTCGCGGCTCCGCTGGTCCTGGACCTCGCCCTTTTCGGCGATCTGGCCAAAAGAGCCGGGTTGAGCGGTATACAGGAATGGTTGTCCTTTTACTTTAAATCGCCCCAGCATGCGCCGGGTTTCAGGCCTGAGCATGACATTTTCAAACAACTCACCATTTTACAGAACGCTCTTCGCAAGTTGATGGGAGAAGAGTTGGTGAATCCGGAAGGGCTCACCTTCGCAGAGGAAGAAATAACCGCCTGATGAGGCCGGTTGATTTTTTGGGCTTCCATCGCCTGGTTTCCACCTGTCTGGGAATAGGGTATATACGAAAGGGTGGGGGCACTGTTGCAGCCGTCGTATGCTGTATAGCCTGGTATTTTGCCTGGAAGGACGGAAATGAACATTTTTGGGCCCCGGTTGTCGTGACATTGGCGGTGCTGGTGATCGGCATTTGGAGTGCAGGAAAAATGGAGGCCGGGTGGGGAGAAGACAGCTACCGGGTCGTGATCGATGAGGTGGCGGGCATGTGCATTACGCTGCTGTTCGTCCCCGTAAAGTGGCCCTACGTATTGGCAGGACTTGTGTTATTTAGATTTTTTGATATTGTCAAACCGTTGTACATCCGGAGAATGGAAAGGCTGGATGGCGGTTGGGGCGTCATGATGGATGATGTGCTGGCAGGCGTGTACGCCAATGTGATCCTGCAGCTCATCGTCCTCGTTAAGCCTTTGTAAAAACACCATGATTACTTTTACCAAAGCCCAACTGGCTTCCCTGCTCGCAACCGGGGTCGACTTTCTGGTCACCTTCGTATTGCTCAGATGGGTCGGTGTTCCTCCTGTGGCCGCCAGCGCCAGGGTGACCTTCTATGGCGTCACCGGTACTCTTTGCGGTGGCTTTACTTATTTCATGATCAGTCGTAACTGGGTGTTCAATGCCCAGGAAAAAAAATGGATGGCCCAGGTCAACCGCTATGTGCTGGTCTGGATCGGCAACCTGGTGCTCAATGCGTCCGGGCTTTACCTGCTGACCCGCTACACCGGTATTCAGCCCATGCCGGCCAAGGTCATCACCGCTACATTAGTCGCCGTTTTCTATAATTATCCACTACAGAAGAGATTTGTTTTTAAATGAGCGCAGGATGGCGGGGCCAATTATTAGGGTGGGGTCCAATTACCAATTATTTTACCTGTAAATGTAGCCCGAAGATAGTAACTTTACAGATTGTCAAACTAGGAGAGTACTGACCAATGACCACTCGGAAAAAACTACAGTTGGGAATTTATAAGATCATCAACCCTTTGGTAAGATTGCTGATCAGGGCCGGGCTAACGCCAAATATGGTCACGACGATCGGGCTTGTGCTGAATATCGGTGTCGCGATCATTTTCATCTCCGGCGCCGAAGAGGGCCGCAGGGGAGATCTCCGCTATGTGGGATGGGCGGGAGCGCTGATCCTTTTTGCCGGGCTCTTCGATATGCTGGACGGTCAGGTGGCCCGGTTGGGCAATATGAGCTCGCCTTTCGGGGCTCTTTATGATTCGGTGCTGGACCGCTACAGCGAGCTGATCCTCTTCCTGGGTATCTGTTATTACCTGGTGGCTCATCACTATTTCTTAAGCTCTCTTTTTGCCTTTATCGGGCTGATCGGCAGTATGATGGTCAGTTATACCCGCGCCCGTGCGGAAGGGCTGGGCATCGAGTGCAAGGACGGTTTGATGCAACGTCCTGAACGGGTGATCATTATCGGGGTATCTGCGCTGGCCTGCGGAATTGCCTCGGGCTGGATGGGCGGTAATTTCAAAATATCGTGGCCCGACTCCAGCTTCCCCGTTTTCGAGACCATCTCGATCTTTACCATACCCGTCACCGTCATGGCTTTCCTGGCTA
>PMUF01000236.1 GCA_003167015.1 Chitinophagaceae bacterium
CGGGGGATCGTTCCCAATACGCAATTGAACAACGGGAACTTTACCGCCAATGTCACCCAGCGGTTCACCCCCAATTTCAGCCTCACGACCTATTTCAACTATAGCCGCCAGTCCTCGCCTAATGTACCGGACGTCAGCTATGGACCCAACAGCATCATCTACAACATCATTATCTGGGGCGGCGCCGACTGGGCCATGAAGGACATGCGGAACTACTGGCAGCCGGGTTACAGAGGCGTCGAGCAGCTCTACGAAGAGTACTACCGCTATAATAATCCATACTTCATGTCTTATGAGTGGCTGCGGGGACATTACCAGAATAATGAATACGGATATCTGTCCTTCAACTACAAGCTCAATAATAACATCGATTTCCAGTTCAGGCCGAGCTTTAGCGCGTACGACATGTTCAATAACGAGAAAATGCCTTATTCCGCAGGTGTGTACGGAAGGCCGCTGCGTCAGGGTGATTACCGGGAGGACAGAAGATCGTTATTCGATGCGAACTATGATCTGCAGGCAAGGTATCACGCCAACTCTCTCCTGGGCTTCCTGGATGTCAGCGGGCTGATCGGCGGGACTGTGAGATCCTTTTCCTTTAACTCCGGTTTCGAATCGACCAACTACCTGAATGTGCCGGGCATCTATTCCTTCTCCAACTCCCTGGGTGCACTGACGGGCAGCAGCTTTGCTTCTAACATGGAAGTATTGAGCGGTTATTACTCCGTAGACCTCGGGTATAAATCGTATATCACGGCCAATATTACCGGCCGCGTGGATAAATCTTCCGCCCTGCCTGCCAATAGCGATGCCTATTTCTATCCTTCGTTCAACCTCGCGTCTGTCATATCGGAATATGTTCATTTGCCGGAAGTGATCTCCTTCCTCAAGGTCAGGGCTTCCTATGCCGAAAGTAAAGATGGCGGCACCCAGCCCTTCTTCAGCCCCAATGTCAGCAGTACGCCGGCCGCCGGATACGGTTATTACTGGAGCTCGCCCTACAACGGGCCTACTTACCAGTTCGTTCCGACCTATACCCTGGCGCCGACTTATTCCAATCAGAGCAGTGCATCTTATTCAGATCAGACGGTCAGCAAGACCATCGTCACGGCAGACAGAAAAGCGCTTGAATTCGGTGCGGATATCCGGGTTCTCAAGAACAGGTTAGGCCTGGATGTCACCCGTTATCACTATAACAATACGGGCATCGCCGGCCAGGGTACGTCCAATGCTTCCGGCTATTCTTCCAACCTCACCAACGGTAATTCTTATACCAATGACGGATGGGAAGCTACGCTGACCGGTAAGGCGCTCGTTAACCCCCATGGATTGAGCTGGACAGTGACGGCCAACTTCTTCACCTATGTGAAAAAATGGACCAACGATGCCAACCCGGACAACTGGCAGCACAATGGCACCAGGTATGACCTGGTCTACGGTCAGGGATTCGTCAGGGCGCCCGATGGCAAATTGGTCATCGACCCGAGTTCAGGGACATATGAAGACTATAGCCAGGTGGGCAGTTCCGCACAGAAAATATTCGGTCACTCGGATCCCGACTGGCAATGGGGTTTGATCAATACTTTCAACTATAAGTCTTTTTCACTGCGTTTCCAGTTTGACGGTATGGTCGGCGGCGTCATCGATGACTATGTCCGGGATAAAACACTCCAGGGCGGTCGTCACAAAGAAGCTGCTGAAGGCGCCATCGGTGCGGCCAGACCTTCGGATGAAGAAAATATTCCGGCCTATACCGGCCAGGGCGTGAACCTGGTAGGCGCTCCGATCGCACTGGATCCTATATCCGGCAAGGTGACGAATATGAAACAGCTGACCGAGGTGACCAACACCACCAAGAGTCTTGTCCAGCCCTTCGTTTACGAGATGTCCTCCATCGCGGATCTGGATATCATCAAGAAGACGAATGCCAAACTGAGAGAGGTGACGCTGACCTATAAATTTTCGCCGACCGCTTTTGGAAGGAAATCCTTCATCCAGAATGCAACGTTGTCGCTGGTCGGCAGGAACCTGTTGTACTTCTTCCCCCAGCGGTACAAAGACCTGGATGTGGATCAGTATAGCCAGGGAGTATATGGCACGAACAGTAACGGAACCTATAGTTCTACCCCGTCCACCAGTTCAGGTTTGCAAACGCCTACGACTCGCAGCTATGGTGTCAACTTTAACTTTTCCTTCTAACCCATTAAAGCAAAAAATATGAAAGGGATAAAAAATATTTGCCTGGTCGTTGCAGGGGCCCTGCTATTTGCCTCCTGCAGCAAAACCATCCAGGATAAGCAGTCTAACCCCAATGCCCCTGCCACTGTGCCCTCCGCTTTGATCCTGGGCACCGTGCTCAACGATATGTCCGGCGAAAATGGAAACAGTACCAGCGGCGCCCTGGGCGGCGTCAATTCATGGGATCTGGTTCATCAATGGAACCAATACCATTGCCAGAATTATGATTATTACGGCAACAATATCTATGCCTGGACCGATGGTTCGCTGAATTCCGCCGGCGGCAGCTCCGGTCCGTTCAACTCCTACCTGGTGCTGAAAAATGTCGTGCAGATGGAAAACGCAGTCGTGGGCGTCGATGCAGGCCATGCCAATCCGTATGAAGCCATCGGGAGGTTCGTCAGGGCTTATTATTACTACAATCTTACTTCATTGATGGGCGATGTTCCGCAGACCCAGGCTTTGGAAGCACAGGCTAACCCAACACCTTCTTATACGCCGCAGGAACAGGTATTCGAGTATATCCTCGATGAATTGGATACTGCCAATTCCGATTTTGCGACGCTGATCACCAATAAGGATGTAACATTATCGGCTGCACAGGACTTATTTTATGCGGGGAATCTCGCCGCCTGGCAGAAACTGGTGAATTCTTTCAAATTAAGGGTACTGATCAGCCTAAGCCTCCAGTCTTCAGACGCCAATCTGAATGTGCCGGCGCGGTTCGCCGCTGTCATCAATAACCCGGCCACCTACCCCATTTTCGCCAGCCAGTCTGATGATTTCGAATTTAACTATAACCCCGGCGGCTCCAGTACTTTCAGCACCTATCCTTTCAATCCGAGCAACTTCGGCTCTATCGCCGGTCGTTATAATATGGCGTATACCTACGTCAATGCACTGACCTCCCTGAACGATGCCCGTGTGTTCGTAACCTGTGAGCCCGCCCAGGCGCTGGTAACAGCCGATACGGCCAAGGCAGACAGCTCTTCTTACTATCCTGCCCGGTACAAATATTTCGTGGGAGCCAGCACCGGTTTGGCCCTGGGTACCATGTATTCCAACGCCAGCGCCGGGGATTACTCTTTTATCAACCGCTATCGGTATTATAACAGCTTTACCGGCGAGCCGGACGTGCTGGTCGGATACAAGGAAATGTGCTTTAATATCGCCGAGGCGATCGAGCGCGGGTGGATCAGCGGCAATGCCGAGACCTGGTACAAGCAGGGGATCACGACTTCCATGGCCTTCTACGGGATCAACGTAGCCGATACCAGCTTTACGGCCTACTTTCTTCCCGGAGGCGCCAGTTCGCTTTCTCAAATAACCGCATATCCCTTTACTTTCAATTTTGCCACTTACTATGCGCAGCCTTCCGTCCAGCTGTCTTCCACAGCTGCCACGGCTCTCAACCAGATCGTGCTGCAGAAATACATCGCCTGCTTTCAGAATTCCGGTTACGAAGGGTACTACAACTGGCGTAGAACAGGTATACCGGCCTTCCAGGGTGGCACCGGCGTAGGTAACAATGGTGTCATACCGCTCCGCTGGGCCTATCCGGTAACCGAGCAGACTCAGAATACGAAAAACTGGTCGGCGGCTATATCCAACCAGGGCTTCAGCGCCGACGACCTGAACCAGACTATGTGGTTGCTTAAATGATCGAAACGATGTTCCGAAATTATTTTCCTTACAGGCTGCTAGCGATAGCAGCCTGTATTTTTCATTTTACGCCTTCCGTCGCGGATAAGACACTGCTAAAAGGATTTTCGGGTGTACAAACGGATCACCCCGAAGAATTGATCGGTTATTTATCGGAAAAACATCTCCGATGAGTTTTAAACATTATTTAATGAAGGGTTAGACGGGCCTAATGGCATTTTCGATATCTTTCGATATAATATTATCTAAAATGAAAATTGAGCAAGCCGAAAAAATTACTGACGAGATCATGAGCCTCTATGAAGAATATGGCGGCGCGGAATATGCAGGCGAAAAGGTCTCCCAACTCGAGCACATGGTACAGGCTGCTCAACTGGCCGAGGCCCAGGGGTATGACGAAGAAGTCATCCTGGCCGCCTTCCTGCACGATATCGGTCATATCAGCGAAGCCGCCAAAGGTGATAATGAGATGGACGGATACGGCATCAAAGATCACGAAGAACTCGGCGCCGAATTCCTCCGGGAGAAAGGCTTCTCCAAAAAAGTCGCCCGCCTGGTGGAATCCCATGTCGAAGCTAAACGTTACCTCACTTTCAAAGACCCGTTATATTATTCCCAATTGTCCGACGCCAGTAAAAAAACGCTCGACTACCAGGGCGGCCCCATGACGGCGGAAGAGGCGTCCGCATTCGAACAATACCCCCTGTTCGACCTCATCATCCGCATGCGGAAATGGGACGAGGAAGCGAAGATCGAACATCAACCGATGCCCGACCTGCAACACTATCGCAATATGATCCTCCATCACCTCCAGACAGTCGGCTCAGCCCCGAATTCACCAGTAAAACATTCCTGATATGAGCTCCGTGCAATTGGTCGTTTTCGATATCGCGGGTACCACCGTCCGCGATAATGGCAATGTCGCCGAAGCCTTCCTTTCCGCCTTCCGGGATTTCGGGTTCACAATACCCGTCGGCGACATAAAAAAAGTGATGGGTTTCAGGAAAATGGATGCCATCGTCCTCCTCCTCGAAAAATTCGCGCCCGACGTAAAGGATAATGACTTCCTGATCGAACGCATCCATACCCGTTTTATCGATAAGATGATCGAATTCTATCGGAACGACGAGACGCTGGCACCCTTTCCCAACGCAGAATCCGTCTTCTCCGCCCTCAAAGCGCAGGGGATCAAAATAGCGCTGAATACAGGTTTCACGCGTTCTATCACGGATACTATCCTGCACCGACTGCGTTGGGACGAACGTAGTCCGCTGATCGACCGGGTGATCTGCAGTGATGAAGTGGCCCATGGCCGCCCTCATCCTGATATGATCAAGGCCCTCATGGACGATCTCAGCATCGTCTCCCCGGAAGGGGTCCTCAAGGTCGGCGATACCGAAGTGGATGTGGAAGAAGGGCGTAATGCTGCCTGTGGAACTGTCGTCAGCGTGACTACCGGGGCCTATACCCGTGAGCAACTGGCGTCTTACGAACCCGACTTCATCATCGACGACCTGCAGGAACTTCTGCCCATCATCGAACAAGCGTAATTACTTTATATGCCTTCTCCCCCCGTCTCCTCTTCCCCGTCCGCCTCCGCTTTCCTTCCTCAGGCTAATGCCGCGGGATTGCGGGGCTGGCTGCAACGTTCCCCGGCCTGGGTATTCGTCCTGTACGTCTCCCTTTCCTCCTTCGTCGTTTACGCCTGTATGTACGGATTCAGAAAACCTTTTACCGCAGCCTCCTACGACGGCATTCACTTCTTCGGCATCTCTTATAAAGTGGTGCTGGTCATCTCACAGGTACTGGGTTATATGCTGAGCAAGTTTTTCGGCATCCGCTTCATCGCCGGCATGGATCCATCTAAACGGGCCGGGTTCATCGTCAAGCTGATCCTTACCGCCTGGATCTCTTTACTGTTGTTCGGCCTGGTACCCGCTCCTTATAATTTTATTTTCATGTTCATCAACGGCCTCCCCCTGGGTATGGTCTGGGGCCTCGTCTTCGGCTTCCTCGAAGGCAGAAGGACCACTGAGCTGTTAGGCGCTATTTTGTCCACCAGCTTTATCTTCGCCTCGGGTCTGGCCAAAACGGTGGGTAAAAGCATGATGCTCTATGCCGGCATCAGCCAGACCTGGATGCCCTTCGTCGCGGGAGCGGTGTTCATCGGCCCCCTGCTGCTCAGCACCTGGCTGCTTAACCAGACACCGCCGCCCAGCCCTGAAGATATCGCCTCGCGCACTATCCGCCTGCCGATGGGGAAAGAACAGCGCAGGAACTTCCTGAAGATATTCGGCCTGGCGCTTATTCCCATCATCACGGCCTATGCCATGCTGACGGTCCTGCGCGATTTCACCGAGGATTTTGCCAACGAGCTATGGTCGGAGACCGGTTTCCGGAATAATGCCGATGTCTTCGCCGGCACCAGCACCATCGTCTCCCTCATTGTCCTGGCCGTGATCGGCGGATTCTTTCTCATTAAGAATAACTTCCGGGCCTTTCAGCTCAATAACGTCATCATCATCGGAGGCTTCTTGCTGGCCGCAGGAGCGACGGTGGCCTTCCATCTCCACCTGATCTCCTCCGTCGCCTGGATCATTACAGCCTCCGCAGGCCTTTATCTCGGCTATGTACCTTATAATTGTTTTTATTTCGAGAGGATGCTCGCTGCGTATAAGATACCCGGCAACGTCGGCTTTCTGATCTATATTGCCGATGCCTTCGGTTATCTGGGAACGGTAGTTGTCCTGCTGGTCAAGGAATTCGTACATATCCGCTATACGTGGGTGGATTTTTTTACAGGCATGTTCTATGTCTCCGCAGCGTTGGGCGTCATGTTCGTTTTGTGGAGCTCCGTCCTCTTCACAAAAATCTACCGAAAACAAAACCACTAAAAAGGAAATTTATGCAATCACGATCCGCAATCGTTATAGGCGCCGGCATCGTCGGGCTGGCTACGGCAAGGGCCCTGGCGCTACGTGGCTTTTCGGTCAAAGTATTTGAAAGGTCTGACCGGGCGGTGGGAGCCTCCATTCGCAACTTCGGCATGATCTGGCCCATCGGCCAAACTACCGGCAAAATGTACGACCGCGCGATTCGCAGCAGGAATATCTGGAAGGAAACAGCGCCGGCAGCAGGCTTCTGGCATGACCCTGTCGGCAGTCTGCACCTGGCCTACTCGACCGATGAATGGCAGGTATTGGAGGAATTGCATGAAGCTTTCCGGAAAGAGGGACGACCCGTTCGGCTCCTGGATAAGTCGGCAGTCGCTGCGGCTTCCGGTGCAGTGGTCACGGAAGGACTGCTGGGCGGCCTCTACAGCGAAGACGAAGTGATCGTCGATCCGCGCGAGGCCATCGGCGCGCTGCCCGGTTGGCTGGCCGAAAAACTCGGCATTGAATTCTACTGGGGGAAATGCGTCTCCTATATCTCCGACCAGATCGTATATATCGGCAATGACGAAGAATATGAGGCCGATCTCGTCTTTGTCTGCAGCGGCGCCGATTTCGAAACGCTCTATCCCGAACAATTTGCGCAGCAGCCTGTCACTAAATGCAAATTGCAGATGATGCGGATCGCTGCCCAGCCCGCTGACTGGCGTATCGGCCCCGCCCTCTGCGGCGGCCTTTCTCTTATCCATTATAACAGCTTCAAGGCTGCTCCGTCCCTGGCTGCTCTTCGCGAACGCTATGCCACAGAAATGGCGGACTACCTGGAGTGGGGGATACACGTCATGGTGGCCCAGAACGGCAAAGGCGAACTGACCATCGGAGACTCCCACGAATACGGGCTCACCCATGACCCTTTCGACAGAGACCTGATCAACCGCAAGATCATGGACTACCTGCGCAAATTCGCCTGCTTCAAGGATTGGACTGTCGCCCAGACGTGGAACGGTATTTACGCCAAGCTCACCGACGGCGAAGCCGATCTTTTCTTCTCCCCGGAGCCCTATGTCTATGTCATCAATGGCGTAGGCGGGGCCGGCATGACCCTGTCCTTCGGCCTGGCCGAGGAATTGGTGGAGGGGTTATAAGGATTTTGTACTTTTGCCCGATGAAGAGCCTCAAGGCAATACTGGCCGGCAACCGCCTCTTTTTTGGTTTTTTTCTCTTCTTTTTTGGCGTAGGGCTGATCTTCCTGCTGACGGAAGGGAAGGCAGCAAGTTTTATTGACCTGAACCCCTACCATCGGAGCACCCTGGATACCTTTTTCATCTACCTTACCTTCCTCGGCGACGGCGTGTTCGCGATCACCATCTGTGTCATCTACCTGTTGATGCGGCGCTGGTCACGGGCTTGCCAGCTGATCTCGGCCTTTGTGGTCTCTGCACTGCTGGCCCAGATCCTGAAGAACGTCTTTTCCATGCCCCGGCCCAAACAATTCTTCCCCCCCGGCCAATACCCCTATTTTATCGACGGGGTGACCCACATCGGTTTTGCCAGCTTCCCTTCCGGTCATTCCACGTCCATCTTTGCCCTGGCCACCCTGCTGGCGCTCTTCGACAAGAATAAGAAGGGAAATGTCGGCTATTTGCTGGTAGCAGTGGCCGTCGGCTATTCCCGGATCTACCTGGGACAGCATTTCCTGGGCGATGTACTGACAGGCTCCTGTATCGGAGTACTGACTGCTGTGCTGGTGCACTGGCTTTTTACGACCAGGCTCCGGTCCATCCCGGCTTTTGCCCATGGATAGGCCCCACTGCAGCTGCGAGCGGCTTTTTTTTATCTATTGCCCGGTTTAACGTACGTTTGCCCTCAATTTTCAATATCACGTATGATTGAAGGCAAAAAACTGGTCATTGTCCTCCCCGCCTATAATGCGGAGCTTACCTTGCGTAAAACCTATGCCGAAATCCCTTTCGATATCGTAGATGAAGTGGTACTGGTAGACGACAATAGCAGCGACCGGACGGTAGCCGTCGGCCATGAGCTCGGAATCTCCCATATCATCAAACATGACAAGAACCGCGGTTATGGCGGCAACCAGAAGAGCTGCTATAATAAGGCGCTGGAACTGGGGGCAGATATCGTTATCATGCTGCATCCCGACTACCAATATACCCCCAAGCTCATTCCTTCCATGGCCTGGCTCATCGCCAACAACGTATACCAGGTCGTCCTGGGGTCGCGAACCCTCGGCAAAGGAGCCCTTCATGGGGGTATGCCCCTGTATAAATATGTGTTCAACAGGGCCCTGACCTTTTTCGAGAATGTCATGCTGCGCCAGAAACTGGCCGAATATCATACAGGATACCGGGCCTTTTCGCGTGAGATCCTGCAACGCATCGACTACCAGATCAATTCCGAAGATTTTGTTTTCGACAACCAGATGTTGTCACAGATTATATACCTTGGCTATGAGATCGCAGAAATCACCTGTCCTACCCGCTATTTCGAGGAAGCGTCCAGCATCAACTTCCGCCGCAGCGTTGTCTATGGCCTGGGGGTGTTGAAAGTTTCCGTTGTCCATCGTCTCTGCAAATGGGGATTGATGAAAAGAGAAATGTATAAACCACTCAACTGATGCATCTCAACAAGACGACCACTGTCCTCCTGATTGCATTGTTCGCGGCGCTGCTGTTCATCCCTTTCCTGGGTCACGTTCACCTGTTCGATTGGGATGAGATCAATTTTGCCGAGTGCTCGCGGGAAATGATCAAAATGGACGATTATACGCGGGTATATGTCGATTTTAAACCCTTTTGGGAGAAACCGCCGATGTTCTTCTGGATGCAGAGCACGGCCATGAAAATGTTCGGTGTCACTGAATTTGCCGCCCGGTTCCCCAACGCGATCTGCGGGGTCTTCACGCTGATCGCCGTCTTCGTCTGTGGCTCGCGTATCTATGACCGGAAGTTCGGCATCCTCTGGGCCCTGGCGTTCGGTGGTTCCCTGTTCCCCAACATGTATTTCAAGTCAGGCATCATCGACCCCTGGTTCAATCTTTTTACCTTTCTTTCCCTCTATCATTTCATCCTCTACCACTGGAAAAGAAATCATTTCGACAAGCCGGGAGTCAATAAGAGCCAGCTCTATTATGTCGCCCTGTCCGGCATCTTCATGGGACTGGCCGTCCTCACCAAGGGACAAGTTGCGCTGATGGTCTTCATGCTGTCGCTGGGTGTTTATTTTCTTTATAACCGGTTCAAATTTTATTTCAGCTGGTGGCATGCGCTGATCTTCCTTATTGTCGCCTTCCTGGTGACTTTTACCTGGTATGGATATGAGACTATCAAGCGAGGGCCATGGTTCATCAATGAATTCCTGAAATACCAGTGGCGTCTGTTCACCACTCACGATGCCGACCAGGCCGGCTTTTTCGGGTATCACTATATTGTCCTGCTGGTGGGATGTTTTCCCGCGTCTATCCTGGCCATACCCGCTTTTTTTAAGGGCAGGTATAAAAGCCGTTACGACAAGGATTTCAAAATATGGATGATCATCCTTTTCTGGGTCGTCACTGTGTTGTTCACTATCGTTCAGTCCCGAATCATCCATTATTCTTCGATGGCGTGGTTTCCCGTCACTTTCCTGGCCGCCTATTCTATCTATAAGTGGGAGCGGGGTGAAATGCTGTATAAAAAATATGTAGGCATCCTCCTGGCCATTCTTGGGGGGCTCATCTCCCTGCTGATCCTGGGTGTGGCTGTCATCGGCCTGAATGTCAAAAAGCTGGCGCCTTATGTCGAAGATACTTTTGCCCGTGGTAATATGGAGGCCGACGTGCATTGGTCCGGTTTCGAAGGCCTGATCGGTATCCTGCTGGTCGTTGCGCTGATCCTGGGCATCCGCAGCCTGGGCCATAAGGCATTTGGCCGCGCGGCCGGCTACTTTTTCGTCGGTACGGCCATCGTCGTTTTCTTCGCCTCCGCTATTATTGTCCCTAAAGTCGAACGGTACAGCCAGGGAGCTGACATCGACTTCTTAATAGCCCGGCAGGGCGAGAACTGCTATGTGCATACCCTCGGCTTTAAAAGCTATGGCGATCTTTTTTATACGCAAAAAGAGCGGCCCACCAATCTGAATTCTTATAGCCAGGACTGGCTGCTGACCGGCCCTATCGACAAACCGGTCTATTTCGTCACCAAAGTGGACCGCGTACAGAACTGGGAGGCGCCCGGCAAATACCCGGAATTGAAGGAACTTTACCGGAAGAACGGGTTCGTATTTCTCAAACGCGATGTGCCGCCGCCCGCGGCTCCTGCTCCAGCCGCTCCCGTACCACCTGTCCCGCCGCCCTCCAAGGCTGCGCGCCACCCAAAATAACCCTGACTCCGCCCTGAGGCCCGGCAAAATAACCGGACAGCCCCTGTATCGCCAGCGGACAATGGGCCAAAGCCTTAGGGGCCTAAATGATTCATTTGCAATGCGATAAATGAATGGCACTCTCTTGGCTGCCGGAAGAGCGTAAATACCTCCCTCCATGATCAAGAACTATCTCGTCGTCGCCTGGCGCAACCTCGTCCGTAACAAGGCCTTTTCCGCCATCAATATATTAGGCCTGGCCCTGGGCATGACCTGCAGTCTGCTGATCTTTCTCTGGGTCCGGGATGAGCGCAGCGTCGACAGCTTTCATAAGAACGGCCCGCAGCTCTACCAGGTCTATGAACGCGACTATTTCGACGGCAAGGTGCACGGCGGGTACCCGACTCAGGCGCTGCTGGCCGAGGAGCTGCGAAAGGCGATCCCGGAAGTACAATATGCCAGCGGCTTTGAATGGAATTCGATCAACACCTTCGAAGCGCAGAACAAGATCATCAAGATGAGTGGCTCCTTCGCCGACGCGGATTTCTTTACCATGTTCAGCTTCCCACTGCTGGAGGGGATCCCACAGACGGCCCTCAACAGCGTGGAAGGAATCGCCATCTCCCGCAAAATGGCCGACCTGTTCTTCGGGAGCCCCGCGGCAGCCATAGGCAAAACCATCCGTTACGAAAACAACGATAATTTTCGGGTGTCGGCGGTATTCGAAAACCTGCCCGCTAATTCAACCCTGCAGTTTGATTTTCTGCGAAGCTGGCTGGCCTTCAAAAAAGAAAATGCGGACTGGATCAACAACTGGGGTAACAGCGATGGGCCGACCTTTGTCCAGCTTCGCCCCGATGCTAATCCTGAAAAAGTACGCCCCGAAATAAAAGACTTTATTTACCGCTATCAACAGCGGTCCAAAGCCTATAAAGTCGAACTCGATCTACAGCCCTTCCCGGAAAAATATCTCCATTCTACTTTTAAAAACGGATACATCGACGGTGGCCGGATCGAATACGTTCACCTATTCACTATGGTTGCCGTCTTCATCCTGCTGATCGCCTGTATTAATTTTATGAACCTCGCGACAGCCCGCTCGACCAAACGCGCGAAGGAAGTAGGCGTCCGAAAAGTCATTGGCGCCGCCCGGCCTGCATTGATCGTGCAATTCATGGGCGAAGCGCTTCTGCTGACTTTTTTGTCGATCCTGATCGCAGTTTCACTGACGACGCTCCTGCTTCCCGCCTTCAACACTCTTACGGGAAAAGAGCTATCCCTGCCCATTGGCCAGCCGGTTTTCTGGATCGCCATGCTCGGCCTGTTGTTGCTGTCAGGGTTGGTATCCGGTAGCTACCCTGCCATCTTTCTGTCTGCCTTGAAGCCTATCCGGGTACTAAAAGGCTCGCTGCGGTTTAGCGGCGGAGCCAGCTTCTTTCGCAAAGGGCTGGTCGTTTTTCAATTTGGGCTTTCAATGATCTTCCTCGTCGGGATGATCGTCATCTACCGGCAGCTGGATTTCGTCCAGCGGATTAACCTGGGATTCGATCGGAATAACCTGGTCTATATCCCGCTGGAAGGCGAATTGAGCAATAAGTATGAGCTGTTCAAAAAGGAAGCGCAAGCATTGCCGGCAATCATGGATGTGTCCAAGCTCCGGCAGCCGCCGACCGCGATGTATACCCATACCAGCGATATTCGCTGGATCGGAAAAGACCCTAATGTCGTGGCCTCCTTCGTGCAATCGGATGTGGGCTACGACTTTGTAAAGACCATGGACCTGAAACTGGCCGGGGGCCGCGATTTCTCCCCGGCCTATCCAACCGATTCGGTAGGTTTCATCCTGAATGAAACTGCGGTCCGGAAAATCGGCTATACCGACCCCATCGGTAAAACTATGTGGTGGGGCGACTACCAGGGGAAGATCATCGGCGTCCTGAAAGATTTTCATTTTACGTCGCTGCACCAGCCAATCGAGCCGCTGATCATCCACATGAATGAACAACGTACCTCGGGCACCATCTTGGTTAGACTTGAGGCAGGCAGGGATAAAGAAGGATTGGCCAGCCTGGAGAAATTATGCAAGGAGCTGAATCCGGCTTTCCCTTTCAGCTACCAATTTTCAGACGCGGAATACAACAAATCCTACCAGGGCGAACAGCTGGTCAGCAAACTGGCCAACTACTTTGCTTTTCTGGCCATCTTTATTTCCTGCCTGGGTCTCCTGGGCCTGGCCATCTTCACTGCCGAGCAACGTACCAGGGAGATCGGTATCCGCAAGGTGCTGGGGGCGAATGTGACCGGGATCGTCTCCCTGCTGTCGAAAGATTTTCTGGGGCTGGTATTGATCGCTATCGTTATCGCTTCGCCGTTAGCCTGGTATATCATGCACGGATGGCTCCAGAACTTTGCCTACAGGACGCCTATGCATTGGTGGATATTTGCCTTTGCGGGCTTTTCAGCCATCCTGATCGCCTTTCTTACGGTCAGCTTTCAGGCGATAAAGGCGGCGATGGCCAATCCGGTGAAAAGTCTGAGAGCGGAATAGCGGAAGATATCACGCCTGTTCTTCTTTCCTCCTGAAACCAATCCTGGCTCTCGGCTCTTGGGGTGGATTCAAGAGTTTCTTCAATGCCTGAAAAATCAGTTGAACCTCTTCTTACTGCCTGTTTTAGGGCTTTCGTTTCTACCCCGTATAACTCTGCCAGATCACGGTCGATCATTACTTTTTGCTCTCTGACCAGGTAAATCTTATTCACGATTACCTCGTCCGCTATTGTCATTACTTTACCTGCTGCTGCCATAAGATTGGTTTTTAATGGTGACACAATTTGCGACACCATCAAAATTATCCATTCTTATAATTGAGTCGGAGGAAACTTTTCAGTCAGTGCAAACCATTATTGATGATATACTGACGTAAACTGGAGGTCACATTTTGTGACCTCCAATCCATCGCTATTTTTTCTTGCCTGGGAAGAACCGCAGCACCTCGCTCACAAAGGGGTGCTCCACAAGGCGTTTAACAATGGGGAGACCGAATCACTATTGGCCTTCAGGGCGACGGCGACCCCCAGCAGAAGCATGCTGGCGACGATCATTCCCCAAACCTTAAACCCTCGCCCCGCCTGATAACACATCATCCCATCATGCCTGGAGAATATTTTGACGCCAAAATAGCCCACCGGTCCCAGCAACGCGGCGTAGACGAAACCCATAGTGCCTTTCCTCTCTTTAAATCTGAGATGCGGCTTTGGATATGTCGTCCCGAGGGCCGCGGTGGCCGGCTTAGACGACAAAGAGGCGGCGTGGGTCGCGTCGAGGAGAAGGAGGAAAGAAAGGGCTAGCAGTATTTTTTGCATAGTATCAATATTTGAAGAACATGGTTGGTGGCCAATCGGCGGGTAGCTGGGTCGGAGCCGGAGCAGGTTTCTTTTTTGTGGAGGGAGAAGACGAGCCTATGTCGGGGAGATTGATATTATTTGCCCAGCTGTTATTCGAGCTATGGTTGCTGCCGGAGCCGCCTGCGCTTTTGGCACCAAGGAGGATAAGCCAGCAGAGGGCTGCTATGATCACGACCTTTGCAAAGATGACGCAGCCTTTTTTGGCCGCTTTTCGCTGGACATGGCTATGTGAAAAAAGATAGACACCGCCAAGCCCTACAGGTCCCAGCAAAAGCCCCGAAATAAATCCGACGGTTCCTTTTCTTTTATCCGTAGCGGGATCGTTAACAGGCGATTTGGCCGTCGAGTCGGCGAGCAAGGATACCGGTACGGCGGCAATACAGGTGTGCAGCGAGAGCAGGAGAACGGCAGCAAGCA
>PMUF01000566.1 GCA_003167015.1 Chitinophagaceae bacterium
GGCGTATTCCCATTCCGCTTCCGTCGGGAGGCGATAATTCGGCAGCAGGATGCCATCCTCGAAGCTCACCGTGGTACGGGGGGTACCGTTGGGGTTCTTGAGGGGGTTGGCCTTCGTGCGGGCTTTTTTGTCGGGAGTAGCCTGGTATTCACCCATCAGGTAGGCTTTGGTATTGAAGTTTTCCTGGCCCAGGCCCTGTAGGTTCTTGACGGCATTGGCGTTGATATAGCCGCGGTCGATGAGGGCCTTTTCATTCACCCGGTCGGACCTCCACAGACAAAAGTCATAGGCCTGCTTCCAGGTGACGCCTACTACGGGGTAATAGTTGTAAGAAGGATGGCGGAAGTAGTATTCTACCATCGGCTCGTTATAGGCCAGCTCGCTTCTCCAGCAGAGGGTATCGGGCAAAGCCCCATCGCGGACAGCCTTGTATTCGTCGGCGTCAAACACGTTATCGATCCAGTAAAGGTATTCCCGGTAGTGGATATTGGCCACTTCCGTCTGGTCGATGTAAAAGGAGTTGACGGTCACCCGACGGGGTACGTTGTTCCAGTCCCGCATCACATCTTCCTGGGTCGCGCCCATGGTGAAGGTGCCGCCCTGGACAAATACCAGGCCCGGTCCGGTCCGTTGCTCTTTTTCCTTGGAAACCTGGAATCCCCCCATCTTGGAATCGTTATAATTCCAACCAGTGACGGAGGACTGATCCGGCTTTTTCTTGCAAGAAGCCATGAGGGATACGGCAGATGCCAGGATTAATAGGTTTTTCAAATTCATAATTGACGCTTTGTGTAAACAGGAAAAACGATGTTATCGCCCAAATATTGTATAAAAATACGAGATCAAGTTATCCACAGTTGCCCGCCGGCCGCCTGAAAAGTAAATATCCCGGGGGTTGGGCTCAGGAACTGCAAATATAGCCGGTAATACCCTAATTTTGCCATCCCGGGGCGGGTTTCCCAACCGGAGAATTTCGGGGTGACCGGGAACAATAAAATTGCCTTCGGGCCGTTGGATGAGGGTCCGGCGCGGTGTGGTACGATCCTTGCAGCCGCCGGCATAGGGCAAAAGGGAGAGTTTAATGTTTAAATAACTAACATCCAATAACTTAGCAGCCTATATACAAAATCTACTTAAAAAAATCCGGCATCCCCGGGAAACCAATTCATCAAAATTTGCGTGATTGTTAGTACGTGCCTGGATTTTTTTAAGCCGCTTCAGCGGCTTGACCGAAGGTCCGATATTAGCCGTTTGCATGAAAAGGGTAAATTTTAAAGCGCCCTTTTCATGCACATTTCAAAAAGAAAATTTATCAAAGTCATGAAAAGATGTTACCAAGGATTAGCTGCTGTATTAATCTTATTTTTTGCCGGACTGAGGAGTGTGAATGGCCAGACCAATACCCTGAACGTTACTACAACCGCTGTGCCATTCCTGCGGATATCCCCGGATGCCCGCGCCGGCGGCATGGGTGATCTGGGCGTCTCGAGCGCACCGGATGCAGCCAGTTCTTACTACAATCTGGCCAAGACTCCCTTCAATGCGAAAGACATTGGCATCACCACTACCTATACTCCCTGGTTGAAGGACCTGGGATTGAATGACGTATACCTGCTGTCCGCGGCCGGATTCTACAAATTCGCTCCGGACCAGGCGCTGTCGGCTTCGCTGCGTTATTTCAGCCTGGGTAACATCCAGTTCACCGATTATAACGGCAACACGCTGGGCAGCGGTCATCCGAACGAATTAGCTTTTGATCTCGGCTATTCGCGTAAGCTCAGTGATAATTTCGGTATCGGGCTGACCGGCCGGTATATCTATTCCAACCTGGCATCCGGTTATGCCTCCACCGGGGCTACCTATCAGCCGGGCAAGACTTTCGCCGTAGACGTCTCTCTGTACTATCACGGGGTAACGGTGGAGCATGGCGTATGGAACTTCGGGCTGGCGCTGACCAACCTGGGGTGTAAGATCGGCTATACGAACGATGCGACGGAAAAGGATTATATCCCGGCCGATCTGGGTCTGGGTGCGAGCTATACGAATGTCTTCGACGAGGACAACAAAGTGATGTTCGGGCTGGACTTCCACAAGCTGCTGGTGCCGCAGACGCCGAACCCGACGGGCAATTCCACGACGGACAGTACGAATATGGCTAATTATTATTCGAAGTCCCTGACGGGCAGCTGGTTCAGCAGCTTCAGCGGTGGAAACCAGTTGCAGACGGTGATGGCGGACCTGGGGGTCGAGTATGCCTACCAGGACCAGTTCTTCCTTCGGGTGGGCTACTATTACGAGAGTGCGCAGCAGGGCGACCTGAAATATTTCACCACAGGTATCGGGTTGCGGTACAGTGTGATGGAGCTGAATTTCTCTTACCTGGTGCCTTCGGGCAGCGGGACGAACAGGAACCCGCTGTCGAATACGCTGCGTTTCGGGCTGGTGTTTAATCTTGACAGCAAGAGTGACAACAGCAGCAGCAATACTTCCAGCAGTACGCAATAAAGTGATGGCGTTGCAATATCTTTGAGCGGTCCCGGGAAGTTTCCGGGACCGTTTTCGTTAACGGACCACGGGTCCGTTGGCCGAAGGCCCGACTTTAGCGCAAAAGTTGCGGCGGGCTATTTTCGGCTACGGGCCCGCAAGCAACTTTTATCACGGACTAAGGTCCGCAAGTAACTTTTTATGGCAAAACGGACCTAACCGAGCCCTTGGGCGAAGGTTACGAACGAGGAGGAGCGTGGCAAAGCAGCTCCGACGAAGTTCATCCGTTGGCCGAAGGCCCGACGTTAGCGCATAGCGCGGCGGGCTTATCTTTAACAAAAGCACGCAAGCGCTATGATCAGAATCGGCTTTGGCGTAGACTTTCATCAACTGGCGGAAGGAAGGGAATTCTGGTTGGGTGGGGTGTTGATCCCGCATGACCGGGGCGCAGTAGGCCACAGCGATGCGGATGTACTGATTCACGCCATTTGCGATGCGCTGCTGGGCGCCCTTGCCCTGGGGGATATCGGCCAGCATTTTCCCAATACCGACCCCGCCTATAAGGACATCGACAGCAAGATCCTCCTGCAAAAAACGGCCGATCTGATAAAGGCGCAAGGCTATCATGTCGTCAACGTCGACAGCACGGTGACGCTGGAAGCCCCCAAGATCATGAAATATGCGGTCGAAATGCGCGGGACTATGGCCGCTATCTTAGGAATCGGCGTCGGAGACATTTCCATCAAGGCGACGACGACGGAGCAGATGGGTTTTGTCGGGCGGGGGGAAGGGCTGGTGGCGTATGCGACGGTGCTTCTGGACGGCCCGGAGGGGCGGCCGCGCGAAGCGCAGATATAGGCCCCGTTAGGCTGCGTAAGCAGCCGCCAGCGGAGCGGAGGGTACGGCGATAATCCCCTATATTTGCGCCATGTCAAAAATTCAGGTCAAGATCATTAACCAGTCTCCGAATGCGTTGCCGGAATACGCTACCGAAGGGTCGGCAGGAGTGGATCTCCGCGCCCATCTCCCGGCGCCGCTGGAATTGAAACCCCTGGAGCGGCAGCTGGTGCCGACAGGGCTGTTCATAGAACTGCCTTTGGGTTACGAAGCACAGGTACGTCCGCGCAGCGGCCTGGCGCTCAAGCACGGGATCACCTGCCTCAATTCTCCCGGCACGATCGACTCGGATTACCGGGGCGAGCTGAAAGTCATTCTCATCAACCTTTCGGCGGAGGTACAGACCCTTCATCCGGGTGACCGCATCGCGCAAATGGTCGTGGGTCCCGTGGTACAGGTCAGCTGGGAAGAGGTGAAGGAGATCAGCGAGACGGAAAGAAATGCGGGGGGGTTCGGACATACAGGTAAGGCATGACAAACTACAAATTAATAGCATTTTTTATGGCCATCGTGGCGCTGGCGGGCGTCATGGCCGGCTGTCGTTCGACGAAGAATCTGCGGAAGGTGATCGCCACTCCGGCGGTCCACTCCGATACGACGGGGAATGCAGCAAAGGCAGTGGTGGCCTCGGTCCGGGACGTACATGCGGACTCCATGGCGGTAATCCATACGGCGCTGGCCGGCATCGCCCGCAATCACATCGATTTCCAGACTTTCAGCGGGATCATGCGTGTCCATTATCAAGGCAGCAACGGGCAGGATTACGAGTTTAATGCCGTCGTCAAGATCAAGAAGGACAGCGCCATCTTTATCGAGATTTATATAAAGGTAGGACCGCTGACGGTCAGGGCCTTCGACGTGCTGATCACCCCCGACAGCGTGAGGATCAAGGACTGGCAGAAAAAGGTGGCGCGGTTTCGTAGCGTCAGCTATCTGCGCGAGCAGGTACACCTGCCCGTGGACTTCCGTACCGTTCAGGACATCCTGATCGGAAACCCTATTTTCCTCGACACGACCAATATCCTGTATTACCGGACGGAGCCAAAGGGGCTCTCGCTGTTCAGCGTGGGGCGGATCTTTACCAATTTCCTGACCCTGAACCAGGATAATACACCCAATCACAGCAAGCTGGATGACACGGACCCGATGCGGGCGCGGACCTGCGATATCACCTATGGGGACTATGACTATGGGGGGCCGGCGCCGGCGCCGTTCTCGACTTACCGGAAGATCTCGGTGGCGGAGAATGGAAAGGTGGATATAGAGATCGGGATCAACAAGCATTATAAGTTTAACGAACCTTTAAGCTATACTTTTTCGATCCCGAAAAATTATAAGCGGAGATAAACGTTATCACGTGTAAGGGTTAAATTCGGATTATGGTAAAGCAACTCGCCGCAGGAGTCCTTTTATTGTTGTTGGTGACCGGCCGGGTCGTCGCGCAGGCACCCCCCCAGCCTCCCCCGCCGCAGACCAGGGCAGACCTGGAAAAAGAGCGTGCGGCCATCCAGCAGGAGATCGAGCAGGTCAAACAAAACCTGGACGAAACCCACCGGAACAAACGGCAGATGCTGGGACAGCTGGCGCTGTTGCAACGCCGTCTTCACCTGCGGGAGTCTGCCATCCGCAATATCAACACCCAGATCGACATGATCCAGGGGGACATGAACGAGTCCTGGCGGGAGATCCTCAAGCTGCGCAATGAGCTGGACACCCTGCGGATCCAATATGCCGAAAGCATCGTCTTTGCCTATAAGAACCGCAGCAGCTATGACTTCCTGAATTTTATCTTTTCGGCCACTACCTTCAACGACGCGATGCGGCGGATCGAATACCTCAAGTCGTACCGGGCCTACCGGGAGGAGCGGGCCGAGAATATCCGCAATACCCAGGCGCTGCTGCAAAGCAAGATCGACGGGCTGCGGGTGACAAGGGCGGAAAAGGACGATGTGCTGAAGAAGGCAAGCAAGGAGAAGGAAATGCTGGATCGCGAGAAGCAGGAAAAGGATGCGGTGGTCAGTCAATTGCAGTCCCAGGAAAAGGAGCTGAAGAAGGAAATGGCGGCCAAACAACGCCAGGACCAGAAACTGTCGGGCGCTATCTCCGCTGCCGTCAAGCGGGCCCGCGACATGGCTATCAAAGAGGCGACCACCCGTCAGCGTAATGAGGCTGCTCAGGCTGCCGCCGATAAGGCTGCTGCTGTGAAGGCGGGGCGCACCGATGAATCAAATGCTGCCACTGACGTCGCCGCCGAGCCGGCTAAGCTCAATACGGTGAAGTCCTCTTCGAAGAGTGTGTTCACCAGCGATGCGGACATCCATCTCTCAGACGATTTCTTTAAGAACAAAACGCATCTGCCCTGGCCGGTGACGGGCACGATCTCTATGGCCTTTGGCGAGCATGAATATATCCCGGGGGTGAAACATAATAATATCGGGGTGACGATCGACGTAGCGGCGGGCGCGGCGGTGAAGGCCGTCTTCAAGGGCGAAGTACAGAGCGTATTCAGTATCGGGGACGTCAACGCCGTGATGATCCGTCACGGGAAATATTTTACCACGTATAGTAATTTGTCGACGGTGTCTGTCGCGAAGGGTGACCAGGTCACGACGGGCCAAATCATCGGCCGGGTAGCGGATATCGGGCAGCTGGAGTTCGTGCTGTCGGATGAGAACCGGCGGAA
>PMUF01000571.1 GCA_003167015.1 Chitinophagaceae bacterium
CAGATCGATATAATCGGTCTGCAGCCTGCCGAGGCTAGCCTCCACTGTTGAAAGGATATATTTTTTAGTAATATTTTTCCCTTGTCCCATGTCGCCGCCCCCTTTCGTGGCGACAATCACCTGAGCACGGTTTCCCCGGCTGCGCATCCAATTGCCGATCACCGTTTCGGATTCGCCGCCCTTGTTGCCTGCGGCCCAGCGGGAATAAACATCCGCCGTGTCGACAAAGTTGAAGCCTGCCCCAAAGAACCCGTCCAGGACCTCGAAAGAACTTTTTTCATCCAATGTCCAGCCGAATACATTACCGCCTAACATTAATGGTGCTACCTGTAATTCCGAACGTCCTACTTTCCTTTTTTGCATAATTTTTTTTCTATTTAACAGGAAAGTCCAACATTTGTTTCATGTCACTGAACACTTCCTCCCCCAATCGTCCCGATGTGGTCCTCGTCGGCGCCGGTATCATGGGCGCTACACTGGCCGTCCTCTTAAAACAGCTTGATCCCAGCCTGACCATAGAATTGCACGAAATTCTCGACAGCCCGGCGCTGGAGAGTTCCAATGCCTGGAATAATGCCGGCACCGGCCATGCGGCTCTTTGTGAATTGAACTATACGCCGCAGCTGAGCGACGGCAGCATCGACATCTCAAAGGCGCTGGAGGTGAATACCGAGTATGACCTGTCACGGCAGTTGTGGGCCTATCTGGTGAAAAAGGGAGCGATCAAAAACCCGCAGGCCTTCCTTCATTCCGTACCACATTTCAGTTTTGTGCGCGGCGCCGACAATGTGGCCTTCCTTAAAAAAAGATTCGAAACGCTGACCGCCAATCACTGTTATGCCGGAATGGAGTACTCCGAGGACAAACAACAGCTGGCAGCATGGTTCCCGCTGGTCATGGAAGGCCGTTCGCTGGGCGAGATCGTTGCCGCTACCCGAATGCAGACGGGCACCGATGTGGATTACGGAGCGCTGACCACGATCCTGCTGGATTCACTCAACGATACGGAAGGATTTACCATCCACTACCTCAGCCGCGTACAAGACCTTCACCGCGATGGCAACGGATGGAACGTACGCGTCAGGGATGAAAAGGATGGAAGTCACCGGGAAATCCGGACTAATTTTGTTTTCATCGGCGCAGGCGGCGGATCACTGCCGCTGCTGCAAAAGTCGGGCATTCCCGAAGCGCACGGCTACGCCGGCTTCCCGGTCAGCGGAGTATGGTTGCGCTGCGATGATCCCGATATCGCCTCCCGTCATCACGCCAAGGTCTACGGGAAGGCTGCTGTCGGATCTCCGCCTATGTCCGTTCCTCACCTCGATACCCGTCATATCGGCGGAAAAGTATCGCTGTTATTCGGCCCCTATGCAGGTTTTTCAACGAAATTCCTCAAACATGGGTCTTACCTGGACCTCTTTACTTCCATCGATCCGCATAATCTCCTCCCGATGCTGGCCGTCGGCAGGGATAACCTGGCGCTCGAAAAATACCTGATCGGCCAGGTACTCGAATCTACCGAAGAACGCTTTGCCGCACTCCGCGAATTCTTTCCCCATGCCAACCAGGGAGACTGGCGGGCAGAGACGGCCGGCCAGCGCGTGCAGATCATCAAAAAGGACCCGACACACGGTGGCATCCTGCAATTTGGTACCGAGCTGGTCGGCGCAGCCGACCATTCCATCATTGCGATGCTGGGGGCTTCGCCAGGCGCCAGCACTGCCGTCTCGGTCATGATCCACGTCATCGAACGGTGCTTCGCCCGGCAACTAAAGGACGGCGGCTGGGGGGCCAGAATGAAGGAGATGATCCCATCCTATGGCCAGTCCCTGGTGGACGATGCAGCCCTCTGCCGGCAGGTACGCGCGGAAACAGCCGTTGTTCTGAACCTCCAAAACATTCCGCAATGATCAGGGCATGGCTCTTGTATACCGGCGCCGACGGAAATTCACATGTAACACGCGGCAGCATAGCCGAAAAAGAATGGATAGCGGCGGAATCGATCCTTTTCCAGGAAACCCCGGCGCATTCCTCCCTGGACTGGCATACTGCCCCCCATCATCAATACGTCATTACCCTGGCCGGCATCCTGGAGTTCATCACCACGGGCGGCGAGACTTTTACCATCCACCCCGGGGAAGTGCTGGTGGCGACCGACCAGACGGGAACAGGTCATCGGTGGCGGCTGATCAATGATGAACCATGGCGCCGGGCCTATGTCATCTTTAAAGAAGGGGCCGACCCCCGTTTCATCCCCGATTAAGAATGTTACCGGCAGATTAATTTTTGTTAAGGCGACAAGATCATTTTGCGTAATGGCTATCATTGCAACTAAATTGCAAACCCATGGACTCCCGGCGGGAATTTCTGAAAAAAGCAGCCTTGCTGTCCGGCGGGACAGCCCTACTCAATACACTTCCTCCGGTCATTCAGAAGGCTCTTGCCATCCATCCGGAAGTGGGGAGTACCTTTTATGATGCCGAACATATTGTATTCCTGATGCAGGAGAACAGATCTTTCGATCATATGTTCGGGAACCTGCAGGGGGTCAGAGGTTACAACGACCCCAGGACTATCCGGCTTCCAAACGGGAACAGCGTCTGGCTGCAGTCTACAAAAGAAGGTGATACCTACGCACCCTTTCCCCTCAAAACCAACGATACGAAGGTCCCCTGGATGGGCTCTCTGCCTCATGGATGGAGCGACCAGACCGATGCACGCAACGATGGCAAATATAACCGCTGGCTGGAAGTCAAACAGGCCCATCGCAAGGATTATGCAGCGATACCGCTGACCCTGGGCTACTGTGACCGGTCCGAATTCCCCTTTTATTATTCACTGGCAGATGCCTTTACCGTCTGCGATCAGAGCTTCTGCTCCTCGATCACCGGCACTCATCCCAATCGCTACTATTGGATGACCGGCTCCGTCCGCGACAATCCCGCCGATGTCACCTCGCTGGCTCATCTGTGGAATATTACCGATAACAGCAAGCCGGAACTCGGCTGGAAAACCTACCCCGAACGGCTGGAAGAGAACGGGATATCCTGGAAGATCTACCAGAACGAGCTGTCCATGGGCTTCGGGCTGAAAGACGAAGACTGGCTCAGCAATTTCGGTACCAACGTGCTGGAATACTTCAGGCAATATAATGTCAGGCTCCATCCGGGCAGGATCGCCAACCTGCAGACAAAAAAAGACAATATCACGCAGTTGATCGCTGACCTGGAAAAAGCCGCCGCCACCGATGAGACCAGCCAGCGAAAACTGACGGCGGCCAAAAAGGTGCTGGCAAACATCGAGACGGATCAGGCCATGTATACCACCGCCCGCTTCGACAGCCTTTCCCCGCATGAAAAGACCCTCATCGAAAAGGCATTCACGACCAATGTCAACGACCCTTTCTACCATGACATTGCCCCTTTCAGCTACGAGGAAAATGGCACGCAACGCACGCTGAACATCCCCAAAGGCGACCTGCTGCATCAGTTCAGGGAGGATGTCGAAAACGGCCGTCTTCCCACCGTCTCCTGGCTGTCTCCGCCCGCCAATTTTTCCGATCATCCTGGTGAACCCTGGTTCGGCCCCTGGTATGTCAGCGAGGTGATGGATATCCTGCTGAAAAATCCGGAAGTATGGAAGAAGACCATTTTCATCCTGACCTATGATGAGAACGATGGGTACTACGATCACATCCCACCCTTTGTCGTGCCTGATCCTTATAAAGAACATACCGGCAAAGTATCGGCAGGCATCGATCCCCGCATGGATTTCGCCACGAAGGACCAGCAGCTCAACCCTTCCGCCTCAGCCGACCGGATCCGCGAGGCCGCTATCGGACTGGGCTATCGAATCCCCATGGTGATCGCCAGCCCCTGGACAAGGGGCGGGTTCGTCTGCAGCGAGGTATTCGATCATACCTCTTCCCTGCAGTTCCTGGAGACCTTTCTCGCTAAAAAATTCGGGAAAGATATCCGCGAAGAGAACATGACCCAATGGCGGCGCACCATCTGCGGAGACCTGACCTCTGCTTTCCGGCCGTATAACGGCGAATCTATCGACCGGCCGGAATTGATCAGCAAGACGCCCTTTCTCGAAAACATCAACGAGGCACAATTCAAAGGACTGCCCGATAAATATAAAGCGCTGACGCCGGACGAGATCGCGCAGATCAATGCAGACCCGTTGCAATCGCCCTGGTTCCCCCGGCAGGAAAAAGGCATCCGTCCGGCCTGCCCCCTACCCTATGAATTGTATGTCAACGGTCGCTATGACAAGAGCGCGAACCGCTATACAC
>PMUF01000337.1 GCA_003167015.1 Chitinophagaceae bacterium
GAAGATAAAAAGCCAGGTTGTGTATGCTGGCGATCGTTAGTCCCAGGATCTCTTTCGATTTGATCAGGTGCCGCAGATAGGCCTTGCTGTAAAAGTTGCTCGGCCCGCTATCAATCCCATCGTCGATGACGGAAAAATCCTTCTCCCATTTTTTATTGTCAATATTGATCACCCCTCGGGATGTAAATAGCATGGCATTTCGCCCATTACGGGTCGGCATCACGCAGTCGAACATGTCAATCCCCCTGTCGATGCACTCCAGGATATTCCAGGGCGTGCCGACACCCATTAGGTAACGCGGCCGGTTCACCGGCAATATCTCGCAGCAGGCCGCACAAATATCGTACATCGCCTCTTCCGGCTCACCTACACTCAACCCGCCGATCGCATTGCCGACGGCATCCTTACCCGCAATGTATTCACAACTGGCCTTCCGCAGATCCGGGAACGTACTGCCTTGCACGATGGGAAAAAGATTTTGCGTATATCCATATTTATCTTCCGTCCGGCCGAAATGCTCCAGGCACCGGTCCAGCCAGCGATGCGTCAGCCGCATGGATTTGTCCGCATATCNNTCGTCAAAAGCCATGATGATGTCACCACCGATACTGCGCTGGATGTCCATCACCTTTTCCGGGCTGAACAAATGCCGGCTGCCGTCAATATGAGACTGGAACATCACTCCTTCCTCCTGGATCTTCCTCGTGCCCGACAAAGAAAACACCTGGTAGCCGCCACTATCCGTCAATATTGGCCTGTCCCAGCCCATTAGGCGATGCAACCCGCCCGCCTGCTCCAACACCTCCAAACCGGGCCGCAGGTATAGGTGATAGGTATTGCCAAGGATGATCTGAGCTTTCACATCCTCCTTCAGTTGCTGTTGCGATACGGCTTTTACACTGCCGACCGTGCCGACAGGCATAAAGATCGGGGTTAGTATCTCTCCATGATCGGTCCTGATCTTTCCCGCGCGCGCTGCCGAATGCGGGCTGGTCACTTCCAGTTCGAATTGTAGTGCTGACATCCGGCGCAAATTACGGTTTACCGGCCATTCCGCCTCACCCTATCGGGGGAATCCCTTACCATACAGTCTTTTGCACGTCCTTCTCCGAAAATTTGTACTTTCGTACCGCCCGGCTCAGAATAGGCAGGCGCCCGGCACAGCACGCTTATGACTAAACTGTATTGGAGTTTCCCCTGGCTCGAAATCTTTTTTATTGTTTTTTGTTTGATCACCCTGGTACAATTGTTCTACTACGGTTGGTTCTTCAGAAGGCTGGCCTGGTATTCTGCTCCGGAAAAACAGACTTCTCAGCAACACCCCGTCAGCGTCATCATCTGCGCCCGCGACGAAGCCGCCCGCCTCGTCACCCATTTACCCGGAGCCCTCGTCCAAGCCTATCCCACCACCCACGAAGTCATCGTCGTCAATCATAACAGCCAGGATGATACGCGTTTCCTGCTGGACGAGTTCAAAAAGACCTTCAAAGGATTACATATCGTTAACCTCGAACACGAAGCGATCGGCATTCCCGGTAAGAAATACCCGCTCAGCATGGGCATCAAAGAAGCCCGTTACGAAATTGTCCTGCTGACCGATGCCGATTGCATCCCCGCCAGCGAATTCTGGATGCAGAAAATGCAGGATGGATATGACAAGGGGATCGAGGTTGTACTCGGCTATGGCGCCTACAAGCGGGCGCCCGGAGTACTCAACAAGATCATCCGGTTCGATACCTTCCATACCGCCCTGCAATACCTGTCTTATGCGCTGGCCGGCCAACCCTATATGGGAGTCGGCAGGAATCTTTCTTATAAGAAAGATGTTTTCCTTCGTAATAAAGGCTTTTCCGCCATCAATCACGTGCCCGGCGGAGACGACGACCTCTTCATCAACAAAGTGGCCACCAGGCAGAATACGGCGATCGTTATAGACAAGGATACTTTCACCCTGTCCGATCCCAAAAAGAACTTCGGAGAATGGTTCCGGCAAAAGGCACGTCACTATACCACAGCCAAATACTACAAGCCCCGGCACAAGTTCCTGCTAGGCTTGTACAGCCTATCGCATATTTTGTTTTATCCCCTGCTCATCGTCAGCCTCTTCTACGACTGGCGCGTAGCATTGGCGCTATACGGCATTCGCCTGATCGTGCAGGGAATCGTCTTTCACAAGACTATGCGCCGGCTCGGCGAAGAAGATCTCTTCCCCTGGTGGTGGCTGCTCGACATCTGGATGTTCGCGTATTATCTGATATTTTCTTCTACTATATGGAAAAAACCCCGGCAGAGCTGGAAGTAGTGTTGCAGTATTTCGCAGATTTTTCCCCGGTGCAATTGCAGCAATTGGCCACCTTGCAAGACCAGTACACAGACTGGAACGCAAAGATCAATGTGATCTCCCGTAAAGATATCGGCAGCCTGTACGAACGGCATATCCTGCATTCCCTGGCTATCGCAGCCGCATTCGAATTCACCCCCGGCATGGAGATCATCGATATCGGAACCGGCGGCGGTTTTCCTGGCATCCCCCTGGCCATCTTTTTCCCCGGCGCCCGGTTCCACCTCGTAGACAGCATCGGTAAAAAGATCAAGGTAGTAGAGGCCGTCGCCGAAGCCGCTGGCCTGACCAATGTCACCACCCAACATGGCCGTGCAGAAGAAATCAAGGGCCGGAAATTCGACGTCGCCGTCTCCAGAGCCGTCGCCCCCCTCGAAACAC
>PMUF01000339.1 GCA_003167015.1 Chitinophagaceae bacterium
TGGTACAGGATCATCAGCCCGAACTTCGAAAAAGCCATCCAATACGTTCTTCACACCGATTTCGCCGGCCTGGAAACAGGTAAATACCCGGTCGACGGCGATAATGTGTTCGCGATTGTCAACGAATACACTACCAAACCCCTCGCCGAATGCGATCCTGAAAGCCACCGGGACTATGCAGACATCCAGATCGTCATTACCGGCGCGGAAAAATTCGGCTACACCCCGCTGACGGACCAGCCCGCCAGTATCCCTTATGACCCGGAAAAAGACGTGGCTTTCTATTCCCTGGCGGAAGAAGAGCTTAGCTATCTGACGCTCCCTGCCGGTCAGTTCATTATTTTTTTCCCCTCCGATATCCATCAGCCGGAAGTCTTTGTCCGTCAGCCGGCGCTGGTGAAAAAGGTCGTCATGAAAGTCGCCTTATAATGGACCACGCGGAGAAAATAGCCTTTAAGCAGCGATTGAAGCGATGGGCCCTGGACGGGATCGGTCAACGCATCGCCGCCAGCCGCGAAGCCATCGACCAGGCCCAGCAGGCAGCCAACCAGGAGGAAAAAAGCTCCGCTGGCGACAAATATGAGACCGGCCGCGCCATGGGACACCTGCAAAAGGATATGCACGCCCGCCAGCTGGCAGAATCGATGAAAGAGCTGGCCGCCCTCCATTCCGTCCAAACCGATATGCTCTATCCCGCCGCGGGCCCCGGCGCCTTTATACAGGCGGAAGGTATCGCCTTCTTTATCGCCGCAGGACTGGGCCGCCAACAGCACGATGGACAAACCATCCTCTTTCTTTCGCCGCAAGCCCCTCTTGCTAAAGTTTTGCAAGACAAAAAACAGGGTGATCACTTCGCATTTCTGGGTAGAAATGTCAGGATATTGGAAATATTTTAGGAATGGTCATTACAATCTTGCAGGAAAAACTACCTTCCCTAAGAGATCATTATCACACACTTAAATAAGTTCGTCAAAACGCTATGAGAAAGCTCACCCTCCTATTGCTGTCCGTCCTTGCCTCTCTTTTTGCCTTTGCCCAGGATACATCGCTTACGATCATTCCGCAACCCGTCAGCGAACAGCTGACCGGCGGCCATTTCGTGCTGCCTGCCTCTATCGTGGTAGAAGCCCGCGATCAAAAGCCCCTGGCTCATACCCTACAGGACCTGAAGACTCACCTGTCCCTGCCGACGGGTTATTCGGTCACCATCACCAGCCAGCCCAGCCCGGCCGCTACGATTCGCCTGGTCCTCAATAAAACCGCCGACAATACGCTGGGCGCCGAAGGCTACACCCTGTCGGTCACACCCAAGTCAGTCGTGATCCGGGCCAACCAGGCCGCCGGCATCTTCTATGGCATCGGGACCCTGTACCAGCTGCTGCCCAAAGAAATAGGAAGCCCGGTCCCCGTGAAAAAGGTCAGCTGGCAAGCCCCCTGCGTGACCATCACCGATTACCCCCGTTTCAGCTGGCGGGGTATCATGCTGGATGTCGCCCGTCATTTCTCCACCAAACAGGAGGTGAAGGGTTTCATTGATGAAATGGTTCAATACAAATTTAACTTACTGCATCTCCATCTCACTGATGATGAAGGATGGCGAATAGAGATCAAAAGCCTGCCCAAACTCACCACGATAGGAGCCTGGAACGTACGCCGGACCGGTACTTTCGGCACTTTCGACGCGCCCGCCGCCAACGAACCCAAAGATTACGGCGGCTATTATACCCAGGACGACATCCGGGAAATCGTCCAATATGCGAAAGACCGCTTCGTCGACATCCTCCCGGAAGTAGACGTCCCCGGCCATAGCCTGGCGGCTGTCGCCTCCTATCCCCAACTCTCCTGCACGGAAGGATCGGAGAACTATCGCGTGCGCTCGGGAGAAAAGATCATGGATTGGCATAAGGGCGGCTTCACTGCGCTGATCGACAATACCCTCTGTCCTGCCAACGAACGGATCTATCCCTTCCTCGATTCCGTCTTTACGGAGCTGGCCGCACTCTTTCCTTTCCCTTATATCCATGTAGGCGGCGACGAGTGCGCCAAGAATTTCTGGGAAAAAAGTGATGCCGTCAAGCAATTGATGCAGCAACAGGGACTGAAGACGATGGAAGAAGTTCAGAGCTATTTTGAAAAAAGAGTAGAGAAGATCGTGGAATCCAAAGGAAAGAAGGTCATCGGCTGGGATGAGATCCTGGAAGGCGGCCTCGCTCCCAATGCCGCCGTCATGAGCTGGCGGGGCGTGGCCGGAGGCATCGCTGCTGCTAAGCTGGGCCACCAGGTTGTCATGAGCCCCACCACTTTCGTTTACCTGGACTATATGCAGGGGGACGCCGCCATAGAGCCGCCGGTATATGCCACCCTCCGTTTGTCGACAGTCTATTCCTACGAACCGGTACCCGACAGCGTAGACCCCAAACTGATCATCGGCGGTCAGGCTACCCTATGGTCCGAACAGATCTATAATGTCCGCCACCGGCAATACATGCTCTGGCCCCGCGGCATGGCCGTCGCCGAGGATTTCTGGTCACCGAAAGACAAGAAGGACTGGAATAGCTTTGCCCATCGGGTAGAAGCCCATTTCGGCCGCATGGACGCCGAACAGATCAATTACGCACGTTCGATGTTCGATGCCATCATTACGCCTAAAAAAGACGTCTCGGCCTTCGATTCCATTACCGTGGATCTGTCGACGGAGGTGGCCGGGCTGGATATCTATTATAGCTTCGATAATTCCCATCCGGATAATTTCTATCCCAAATACACCTCGACCCTCTCCATACCCAAAGAGGCGGCCTGGCTCAAAGTCATTACTTACCGGAACGGTCGGCCTATCGGCCGCGAGATCGATGTACCTATCGCAGAGCTGCAACGACGCGTCGGCGTGACCGGTATCAGTATCAAACCGGCAGACTAGTATGAAGGATGTCCTGGGACAGGCTATTTCGGATTTCTATTACAGGGGTGGGGGCGCCAAACTTTGGGTCCACACCTCATCGACGCTCGGCTGGCCCGGCGACAAACGGATACGCCCCCGCGAAGAAATGCCGGTGAAGATTTATTTCCGTTCGATGGAAGAGATGCCTGAGCTGGAATGGGTCGCCTTGCAGCAATGCCGCGGCAGAATCCTGGATATCGGCGCCGGAGCCGGCAGCCATGCGCTCGCCTTACAGCAGCTGGGCCAGGATGTGGCGGCATTGGAGATCTCTCCGCTGGCTTCCGAAGTGATAAAAGCACGCGGCGTCAAAAAAGTACTTTGCGCGGATGTCTTTCAGCTGTCAGCCCGTAAAAAATACGATACGCTATTGCTGATGATGAATGGTATCGGGCTGACCGGAACGCTTTCAGGGTTACGCAATTTTCTCCGCACATCACGGGCGCTGTTGCGCCCCGGCGGCAGCCTGGTCTTCGACTCCTCCGATATCGCCTACCTCTATGGCGGAACCCCACCACCGTCTCCGGGCTATTATGGCGAACTCCTCTACCGGTACGAATACCGGCGACAGCTTTCCGATCCTTTCAACTGGCTGTTCATCGACCGTCAAACACTGGCCGGTATCGCCGCGGCCGAAGGCTGGCAAATGGAGCTGTTGTACGAAGATGGGAACGATCAATATCTGGTGAAATGCTGGTGAACATGTCTATCATTTTGATGACTGTCATGAGGAAATAAAAAACCGCAGCCAGGACTAGCCGCAGCATTTTTTCCGGACATCACTTTTTCCGATCACGAATGACCCCCATGTCCGGATCCGCCGATTCTTCCAAATCCACTGCGGACCACATGGATCCGGTAATAGTAATACCCTTCCAGGTAAAACGGATCATCGAAATACACGCCGTATGGCTGAAAGCCATAGTACCATGTGTAGTAGTCGGGTGGAAGATTGTCAGGCGCCAAAGGGCAGGAATTGGTGCTGTCGGGGGCCTCGGCTTGCGGGTAAACCTCCTGGTATTCAGGCGACTCCGGTTGGTTAAAGTACCGGTTGCAGGAGGCAAGCGCAGCGGTGATCAGCACAAGCTGAATGTAGTTGGTCTTTTTCATAACGGTGTAGCGAGGTTAACGGCCACAATAAAAATACTCGAACATCTTTATGCTTTCAGTTATTCGATCGTTATACCCTGGTTATTCAATCGTTATCGGCGAATCCTAAAGTATGGTTAAAAAGCTCTCCGCAACTGGCATGCAAATTGTCTTATTACCACTTTATTCTTAACCTCAATTCGCTTGTTATGGAAAGGATTAAAAGAATGCGCATGGTCTTTTGCAAATACCTATATACCATTGCCCTGGAAAAAAACCTATCCATCGACGACATCGTAAAAAAGACCAACCGCTCCTACACAGAAATCAAAAAGATCCTGGAAGGGCTCGTCTCTCCCTCCCTGGACGATCTTCTGCTGATCGCAGAAATGCTCGACATCAACGTGACACTCAACGTCGAGGTCCCGCTCGGTCAGAAGAAAGTGGCCCGGACGATCCCCTTATTCAGCGGCAAAGAATCTCAATAAATTCTCAATAACTTTCTTCTTCACAATCCGATTATTTTTCTAATTTCAGCCCCTTAATGAATAAGTGCTGATGCCGCAATCGGATATATCCTATTTAGTTGAAACCAGCCCCTCCGTACAAGCCATTCGCATGCGAAATGCGCCTTGGGTGATCCCTTTTCTTTTCAAAGCCTTCAAGACGGAAAATATCATCTCGCTGCCGGAACCGGTCCTCATCGGTCTCCTGGCCGAAGAACTGCGCCAGCATGCCGAGGGAACGGAAGACCTGGAAGAGGCCCGCATCGAATTCGGCGAAGATGAAGAAAGCCGCGCCCGTAAATATCTCCTTAACTGGGTCCAAAAACGCCTCTTGCAACACTATCCCGACAGCGACGCCGTCACCCATTACCAGCTGAGCGCCCACTCCGAGAAATTATTCCAATGGCTGCAAAGCCTGGAAAAACGGCAGTTCGTCGGTACGGAAAGCCGCTTTCGTTTTCTCTTCCAGACCCTCCGTGAAATGGTGGAATATACCGAAGACGATGCTGCCAAACGCGTGGAAGAACTGAAGAACCGAAAGGCTGAAATAGACAAGGAAATTAAAAAGATCGAAATGGGCATTCAGCCCGAGATCTATACGAATGCCCAGCTGCGGGAAAGACTGGAATGGTTCACGCGGCTCAGCCATGAACTGTTGAGCGATTTCAGGGAAGTGGAGGACAACTTTAAGCATATCCACAGGCATATCGTGGAACAACATACACGCGCAGAGGTCAACAAGGGCGCAATCGTCGGTTATGCTTTCGAAGCGTATGATACCCTCCGAAAGAGCGACCAGGGCAGGAGCTTTTACGCTTTCTGGGATTTTCTGATCTCCCGGGCAGGCCAGGAGGAATGGCGCGAACTGACGAATCAGTTGCTGTTATTGCTGCAGGATCGCGACATAAAGTCCGACGGCGACTTCGTGCAGGATGTAAAATCCCTGCTCCTGCAACAGGGCCGCAATGTATACGAAGCCAACGACAGGATGGCGGAAAAGCTCAGCCGCATCATCACCGAAAAAGAGATCGCCCGGCACCGCCGCCTGCGCCAGGAGATCGGACAGATCAAAGAACTAATCTTCCGGTTCATGGAAGAAGAGTCGCCACCCTGCGGGCTGGTATTGCAAACGCCTACTCCTGTCCGGATGAATATGGAGCGTAAGCTGACCTTTGCAGAAAGACAAGCCAGCCCGGCGGTGAAACAGCCTGCCAACGCCCGAGAAAAGATCGAAGACATGGAACGATTCAGCCGCCTGCTGAATACGGCTCACATCGACAGGAAAAAACTCTGGCTAAAAGTAGAACAGGTGCTCGAACACAAAAAGACGGCCACCCTCCTTGAAGTCATCACGGAGAAAGGCCTCGACAACGGTGTCGCCGAAGTCATCAGCTATTTCAGCTTCCTGAAGGAAAAAGCCAACCAGGTGCAGTATATGCAGGAGATTACCGAGCTGATCCCGCTCGATGCCGAAAAGACCAACTACCTGGAAATACCCTATCTCCTTTTCGCCAGAAAAAACTAATGCATGACCAACGATAAAACCGCCATCTATCCGTTTACCCCCGTCCTCATCCGGCTGCTCAAAGGGCCGGTGGAATATCTCGACAAATCGGTCTGGGACCAGCTGCTGCAATACCAGGCCGAACTGACCCGCCTGCTTCAAAACCTCGGGCTGATCCTGGTGCTGGAAAAAGATGACGGTTACGCCTATCTTGAACAGACACGGCTGGACGAAGAGGAAAATGTCGCGGGCTGGGTGCGGCGCTCACCCCTCGGCTATGAAGAAAGTGTCCTGCTGGTACTCCTGCGAGATATGATGGCCGAATTCGAAGTAGGAGAGGCCGGAAACCGCGAGTTGATCAAACGGCGGCGGGAGATTAAAGAATATGCTGAACTGTTCTTCAAGGAAAATCCCAGCCGGGTAAAATTCATCCGGGAACTGGATCGCCTCATCGACCGCGCGGCCGAGTTGGACTTCCTGGAAAAAGTCGAGCCACATGACCTCGCGGATGAAGAAAAATTTCGCGTCAAAAAGATCATCAAGGCACGCGTCAATAACGAAGCATTGGAAAATTTCAAACAACAACTGGCAGAACATGCAGCTGGGCGTATTTAGTACCGACGAAAACAAATCAGGCTTCCGATTACAGTACATGGAAGTCTTCAACTGGGGCACCTTCGACGAGCACGTCTGGAAAATTATCCCGGGCGGGGAAACCTCGCTCCTCACCGGGGCCAACGGCAGCGGTAAGACCACTTTTGTCGACGCATTGCTGACCCTCCTCGTCCCCGAAAAGAAACACCGGTTTTATAACCAGTCTTCCGGCAGCGAAAAAAAGGGCGACCGCACCGAAGAGACTTATGTCATGGGCGGTTATGGCGACGTCCACAGCGAAAACGGGCAATCCAACAAGACGCTCTATCTCAGGGAAAACAAAGACCAGGCCTATAGCATCCTGCTGGCGAACTTCTCCAATGAAACGGATCAGGCCGTGACGCTTTTCCAGGTCCGATGGTTCAGCGGGAATGACATGCGCCGCATCTTCGCCATCGCGCACAAGCCACTGCACATCGAGGACGATTTCAAACCCTTCGATCTCGGCGGCAACTGGCGCAGACGCATCGACCAGCAATACAATAAAGGCAGCCGCAAACAAGTAGAATGGTTCGATGCCGCCAGCCGCTATGCGCAAAGACTGGTGGAAGTATTAGGCATGCAGAGCATGCAGGCGCTCAGCCTTTTTATCCAGACGATGGGCATCAAAGTACTGGGCGATCTCAACGAGTTCATCCGCACCAATATGCTGGAGCCCCGGAACATGGAACAGGAATTCCAGGAGCTGAAGCGACATCTGTCCACCCTAACCGAGGCCCAGCGGAATATCGAAAAAACCGAAGCCCAGATCCGGCTGCTCGTGCCGCTGCAGCAACATGTTCAGGCATTTGCAGCGCTCTCGGCCAAGAGCAACGATGCCCGCACCGACCTGACCACCGCCAGGATCTGGAAGAACTATACCAAATACCATCTCCTCGATGAAGACATCCGGCAACAGGAAAAAGAGTTAGCTCTTTTGCAACGCGGAACAGAACAAGCCGGGCAAAAGATCGCCGACCTGCGCGAAGAAGAAAGGCAAATCCTCAATCAGCTGGAACAAAACAAAGCGGGGCAGCGACTGCAGCAGCTGCAAAAAGAAATCGATCAGCTCGGGACGCAGGCGAAGGCCGCAGAACAGGGCCTGAAAAAATTCGCTGACTGGTGCTCGCACATCCACCTGGAAGAGACCAGCCCCGCCGACGAAGCAGCTTACCAGCGGATCAAAAAAGAAGCCGCGCGGACGGATAAAAAACTGGCGACAGAAATTCGCAATAATGATGAAGACCGCTACGCTGCTCAGGACAGGCAAAAAAAGGCCGCGCAGGAAAAAGAGATCCTCGAATCGGAGCTCAACGTACTGCTGCAAAGCAAAAATAACATCCCTGCCCACCTGATCCGGCTTCGCCGGGATATCTGTCTGGAACTAAAACTCGAAGAACAGGATCTGCCTTTCGCCGGCGAACTGATGCAGGTCCGGGCCGATGAGCTGGACTGGCAGCCGGCCCTGGAAAAGCTGCTGAGACCCTTTGCCATGAGAATGTTGGTGCCGGATAAACAGTATAAAAAGGTCAATCGCTATGTCAACCAGACCAACCTGAAAGGCCGCCTGGTCTATAACCTCGTCAAGGATACCGCTCTCCGGCAGCATGCTGATCCGGGTACCGTCTGGCATAAGATGGAATTCCTCGATGAACATCTCCTTAGTGGCTGGGTCAGCCAGCAGCTCATTCAGCAATATAATTTCAGCTGTGTGGATAACGAACGGCTGATGGAACGCTATGATAAAGCCATCACCCTGCAGGGGCTCGTGAAGAGCAGGGACCGGCATGAAAAAGACGACCGGCCGGAAAACAATGACCCCAGCCGGTATGTGATGGGTTGGAATAATGAAAAAAAGAAGGCCGCCCTGCAACTCCGCCGGTCGCAGCTGCTGAATGAACAGGAACAGGCGACGGAGGCCCTGGAAAGGACCGAACGACGAAACTCCCGGCTGCAGGAGCAGGTCTTTGCCGTCAGGAATATCCTTGCCCACCCCGATTTCACCAGCATCGATGTCCCGGCTATCCACCAGGCCATCCACCATTTGGAACAACAGGCTGCCAAACTGAAGAAGGGCAGCGACCAACTGAAGGCTTTGACACAGCAGCTGGAAGAGCTTCGCAAAAACCTGGCAGGCAGTGAAAATGAAAAAGGGGAACAGGAACGACAGGTTCACCATATCGAATTCGATCTCCGGCATAAGGAAAGCCAGCGTGACCAGCTCATCGTCTTCGTCAAAGACCTCGGGGAAACGGATAAAGACATGCTGCTGCAATTTCAACAAAAGAGAGGGATGGAGCTCTCCGCAGAGACCCTTACCCTCGAAAATATCGAACCCCTTTTCAGCCGGTTGATGGAGGCCTCGGAAGCCGCGGCAAAACAATTCGAAGAGGAGGCCCAAAAAGAAGGGCGTGAGCTCGACCGCGCCATTACCAGGATCAAGAGCCCCTCAATGGACATCCTGCAACGCTTCACCGACTGGGCGGCAGATATCCAACGGCTGCCCACCGAACGTGAGTTCGCCGGCGAATACCTGGAATGGCTCGAGAAACTACAGACCGAAAACCTGCCGAAATATAAAAAGGATTTTGAACGGCTGCTGCACGATACCGCCGTCATCAAAATGGGGGTGCTGAACGAAGAGCTCGAAAGCTGGGAACGGAAGATAAAAAATAGCATCGCCAGCCTCAACCAGGCCTTGAGCGGCATCAACTTCAACAGGCTGCCCGACACTTACATCCAGCTCAGCTGCCGCCCGGTCGCAGATACCGCTATCAGGGAATTCCGGCACCGTTTGCTGAATGCTCTTCCGCAGGCCGCCGACTGGCAGCAAAGCAGCTTCGAAGACAAAGCCCGGCATTTCAACCAGCACGTACAATCTTTCATCGACACCCTGGATGAGAGCGAATCCTATCGATCCCGTGTCCTCGACGTGCGCAACTGGTTCGAGTTCTGGGCGGACGAAAAATTCAGGCAGACCCACGAGCTTAAAAAGACCTACCGGCAAATGGGGCAGCTCTCCGGCGGCGAAAAAGCCCAGTTGACCTATACCATCCTTTGCAGCGCCATCGCCTACCAGTTCGGCATCACCCGGGAAGGTCTGAATCCGAAAAGCTTCCGCTTCATTGCTGTGGATGAGAGCTTTAGTAACCAGGACGAGGAAAAAGCGACCTACCTGATGGAGCTGTGCAAACAACTGCACCTCCAGCTGCTGGTCGTCACACCCAGCGATAAGATCCAGATCGTCGAGAATTTCATCGCCCATGTACACCTCGTTCAGCGGGTGAGTAACCGGCATAGTATCCTCTTCAACATGACCAAAAAGGAACTAAAGGAAAAGAGAGAACTAATGATTTAGCAATCAAGTGAATAGGCGCCTGTCTTGCATAAGGGCCGTTTTTAGATTGTTAATGCCTTCACACGCAGCGCGATTTTCTCTACTTTTAGCGCATGAAGCTCCAAGGGTTTATGCTTGTCATACTGCTAGCCGCCAGCGGGTCAGTTTATTCTCAAACCCCCGGCGACACTACTTTTTCCCTGTTCGTCAACAGCAGCCTGAGTTTCACCCATGCCAGCGACCCTCATATCAACCATTGGCTGGAAGAATACGGGTATCCTACAGAACCCCACGTCCCCACCAGCCTGAACTTCGAGGCCGCGGCCATTCCCGCCGATTCAAGGGTGATGTACGCCATCCGGTTATCCACCATTACCTCCGGTAATGATCTCACCTCTTTTACCCTGTCAGCCGGCGCCTATGCTGCCGTGGTCAAAACGCGGAGCCTGCTGGTATTGGTCGGCGGCGCACTGGGATATCACGCCGACATCATTACGCTGAACGGTAAACTGCCCGCCGCATACGAACAACTCGCCGCCCAATACGATGTCTCTTCTCTGGCGCTCCGCAGGAGCGGCCTCTACATGGAGCCCGCCGCCAGGATCGTCTGGTACCCGGTTCACATCGGCTTCGTCCAGATCGGCATCTTCGGTGGCCTCGGGTATGATGTAGACCTCAATTCCCAATGGAGGCTCGGCTACTACAGCGATGTGCATGGTAAAGACGATGATTTCAAGAAGTTGAAAAAGCCCAGCGATCAGCAAAAGGTCAGCGAACATGGCTTCTCTCTCAGCGCCGGCCTCAGTGTCCGGTTTAACCTCAACTAAGACCGGCTGATCAGCACCGGATTGCTTTCATGCGAACCATCAGGGGAGATCACGGTGATGATATAAAGGCCCGAGGCTAAATTTTGAACGGGAAGGGTCACTATCGTACCCGCACCGCCCGTGGCTTGCTTCTCAGCAAGACGTTGACCGGCAGCGCTGGTCAACAAGACCGTCACCACAGAAGGGGTATTCCCGCCAAGAGAGACATTGACATAATTCGTGGCCGGGTTGGGGAACACGCTGATCTGCGCAAGGGTCGTCGTGCGAACGACTACGACAGTCGAATAAACATAGCTGTTATCAAGGTTGACCTCCGTCAGACGGTAGAAATTCGTTCCGGATAAGGGCTGCTCATCCACATAGGTATAGGCCGTTTCTACCTCGCTGTTACCCTTCGCTTCAACGGTACCGATGTCGCTCCACGTCTCTCCGTCAGCACTACGCTGGATGATAAAATGACTGAAGTTCACTTCCTCCTGGGTACTCCAATCGAGGGTCACGCAGTGGTCATTGTTCAGCATCGCGGAAAAACCGGTCAACACGATCGGCAGGGTAACCCCCGGCACTACGCCCGCGGCACTCAGCGTGGCAGGACCATATACCGAAGGATTCGAACAGCTGTGCGTATACCCGTTGCCGCAATTGATAGCGACACCGGAACTTGCGTAGGATTTTGTGGAAGCGCTGGATGTGGCTGCATAATTATAATCCGACCAGTTATAATACACACTATTCTGGTTGGCCAGGGCAACGGTAGATTTATCATAGAGATTCAGGGTAGGTCCGCTGACCGTAAAAATGGCCTTGGTGTTGGTCTTCGCGTCGCCGATGACGATCTGGCTGGAATTGGACAGATCGATCGTCGT
>PMUF01000507.1 GCA_003167015.1 Chitinophagaceae bacterium
GAAAGGTTTTCGATCTGCTGGAATTGCTGGGGTGCGATTTCAGCAGGGACCAGGTGGGCATGTTCGTGTGGGCGGCGATACCGGCTGCCTATAAGGATGGTTATGCTCTGAGTGACCGGGTGTTGCATGAAGCGGGGGTATTCATCACCCCGGGCGGCATCTTCGGTCCGGCGGGTGAAAAATATGTGCGGGTGAGTCTTTGCAGCACTGAAGAGAAATTACAGGAAAGCATCAGTCGCGTAAGGGGGGCGGGGATATGTTAGAATCAGTAACGATCGTCGGGGTAGGATTGATCGGTGGCAGCTTTAGCCTGGCATTGAAGGACAAAGGGCTGGTGCGCAACGTGATCGGCGTGGGCCGCTCGGCGGACAGCCTAGACAAGGCGCTGGAATTGGGGTTGATTGACGAGGTGCTGCCATTGGAAGCGGCGGTGAAAAAGAGCGATCTCATCTATGTGGCGATCCCGGTAGATGCCACGGTGCCGGTAATGAGTCAGATCATGGATTGGGTGTCCGACCGGCAGATTGTAGCGGATGCGGGGTCAACCAAAAAAGCGTTATGCGAAAGTCTTGCCGGTCACCCGATGCGCAGCCGTTTTGTCGCTACCCATCCCATGTGGGGGACGGAGTACAGCGGGCCGGAGGCGGCGGTACACCATGCTTTTGCGGGGCGGACCTGTGTGATCTGCGAGAAAGAGAAGAGTGATCCGGAGGCGGTGGAAGTGATGGAAGACCTATACCGGCAAATGGGCATGCACATGGTCTATATGGACCCCGACAGCCATGATATGCATGCTGCGTATATCAGTCATATTTCGCATATCACTTCTTTTGCCCTTGCCAATACGGTTCTGGAGAAGGAAAAGGAAGATGAGGCCATCTTCGATCTGGCTGGCGGCGGTTTTGAAAGTACGGTGCGGCTGGCGAAGAGTAATCCCGCTATGTGGCTGCCGATTTTCAAGCAGAACAGGGACCATGTGCTGGACGTGCTGAACGAGCATATCGCCCAGCTGAGGAAGTTCAAAAGCTGCCTGGAGAAGGAGAATTATGATTATTTGCAGGAATTGATGGATAATGCGAATAAGATCAAGAGGATCATCAAATAGGGGGGCGGCGCCAAGGGCGATTGCGAGGGCAACGAGGCTTGGGCGGGGTGACTGACGGGGTGGCCGGACGGGCGCGGTGGAACGGCTTTTAAAACGTACCTTTGCGCAAATTTTATACAGTATATGACGACATTTGAAGGGCTAGGTTTGGATGCCAGGCTGGTACAAGCTACGGACGCTTTGGGATTCAAGAATCCGACACCCATACAGGAACAGGCTATACCTGTCTTGTTGAGCGGCACTAAGGATCTGGTAGGACTGGCACAGACAGGAACAGGGAAAACGGCAGCATTCGGATTACCGCTGCTGCAGTTGGTACAGGTGACCGATCGGTATCCGCAGGCCCTGGTGGTCTGTCCGACCAGGGAATTGTGCATCCAGATCGTGAATGAAGTGGAGTTGTTCAAGAAGTTCATTCCGGGTATGCATGTGGTAGCGGTCTACGGAGGCACTTCCATCGGGATGCAGATCAGGGATATCAAAAGAGGGGTACAGATCGTTGTCGCGACGCCCGGCAGGCTGATCGACCTGATCGAACGCAAGGCGATCAATCTCGACCAGATCAAGTATGTGGTGCTGGATGAGGCGGATGAAATGTTGAATATGGGTTTTCAGGACGACATCGAATTCATTTTGCAAAATACGCCGCAACGGGAAGCGACCTGGCTCTTCAGCGCCACGATGCCCCCGGAGATACGCCGGGTCAGCAAGAAGTACATGCAGACTCCGACGGAGATCACGGTCGGTAAGATGAATACGGCCAATAAGAATATCGATCACCAGTATTATGTCACGGCGGCACATTCGCGCTATGAGACGCTAAAAAGGCTGATCGATTTCAATCCTGGCATCTACGGGCTGATTTTCACCCGTACCAAGGCCGATGCGCAGGAAATTGCCGAAAAGCTGACCAGGGAAGGCTACGATATCGACGCGCTGCATGGGGATCTGACCCAGCAGCAGCGGGATAAGGTGATGGGCGAGTTCAGGGATAAGACCTTGCAGCTGTTGATAGCGACCGATGTGGCTGCCAGGGGGATCGATGTGAAAGAGATCACCCATGTCATCAATTACGAGTTGCCGGATGACATTGAAGTGTACACGCATCGCAGCGGTCGTACGGGCAGGGCGGGTAGTACGGGGATTTCTTCATCGATCGTGCATAGCCGGGAAATAGGGAAGCTGAAGCAGATCGAGCGGATTGCGCAGGCGTCCTTCCATAAGATGGAGATACCCAGCGGCAAGGATGTTTGCCGTAAACAGTTCTTTTATTTCATGGAGAAATTATTGCAGGCTGACGTCAGTCACGGGGACTATGAGACCTATGTCCCGATGCTGGCCGAAAAGTTTGCCGATATCAGTAAGGAAGAGGTGTTGAAGCGGGTTGCCGCCATGGAATTCGACCGATTCCTGAAATATTACGAGAATGCCGAGGACCTGAATGCCCGTGAGCGGACCCGGGAATATGCAGGCCGGGACAGCCGGGGAGGAGAAAGGCGGGAATATGGCCGTACATCGTCGAGGGCGGTGGGCGGACCGGGCCGGGAGACAAGGGCTGCCGGACCCAGGGAATTTAATTCGAATGGGGATTATGCGCGGTTGTTTGTCAACCTGGGCACCAAGGACGGGTTTTATAAAGCGAGCTTTCTGCAGTTCATCCTCGATATGAGCGATCTGCGGAAGGAAGTGCTGGGCCGGATCGATATGAAGGAGATGAATAGTTGGATCGAGGTCGACCGGAAGGTGGCGCCGCAGATGATACGGGCGATAGACGGAAAGAATTTCAAAGGCCGGCGGATCAGGATGAATGATGCGAATAGTAAGTAGAGCAGCTGACTCTTAATCAGCGGGTCCACGGGCGAATTATTTTTAAAAGTCAAATTTCATTTTTATATGGAAGCAACAGCAACAAGGAGCGCAAAGGAAATTGTCCAGGCAGCCTGGAGCAAACGCCCTTTGATCATTTCCGGGCCCTGCAGTGCAGAGACGGAAGAACAGACCGTGGAGACGATCACCCGTCTTGCCAAGACAGGGAAGGTCGACATGGTGCGGGCGGGCATCTGGAAACCGCGGACCCGTCCCGGTAGTTTTGAAGGCGTAGGCACCAAGGGATTGCCCTGGCTGCAACAGGCAAGAAAGCTGACGGGGTTGCCAGTGATGATAGAGGTTGCCACTGCCAAGCAGGTGGAAGACGCTTTGCACTTCGATATAGATGCGTTGTGGATCGGCGCCCGGACGACCGTCAATCCCTTCAGCGTACAGGAAGTGGCCGATGCCCTTCGCGGAGCGGACGTGCCGGTACTCATTAAGAATCCCATCAATCCCGATATAGAATTGTGGACCGGCGCCGTGGAGCGGGTCGCCAAAGCGGGTATCACTCAAATCGGGTTGATCCATCGCGGCTTCAGCTCGTATGGCAATACGGAATACCGGAATGCGCCCATGTGGCATCTTGCGATCGAAATGAAGCGTCGTACCCCGGGTATGATGATGATCAATGATCCTTCGCATATCAGCGGCCGTCGGGATATCCTGCTGGATGTAGCGCAAAAAGCCATCGACCTTGACATGGACGGCCTGATCATCGAGACGCATAGCGATCCTGACAAAGCCTGGAGCGATGCCAAGCAGCAAATTACTCCGGAAAAGCTGGCCGAATTGCTGGACAGCATCAAATGGCGTCATGAGACGACGACGGAAAAGGATTTCATCACTGCGCTGGAAAAATTGCGTGAGCAGATCAACCATATCGATGACGAGCTGATTCAACTGCTGGGTCAGCGGATGCGGGTGGCCGATCAGATCGGGACTTACAAAAAGGATAACAACATCACCATCCTGCAGACCAACCGGTGGAACGCCATTTTGGAAAAGGCTTTTGCGAAAGGCGAGAAGCTCAACCTCAGCAAGGAATTCATCACCAAATATTATGATGCGGTGCATATGGAGTCCATCAACCACCAGAACAAGATCATGAATTCTTAAGCCGGGGGACATGGTCTACCTTTTCGTACACGTGATCTGGAGCGTAAAGGGGCGGCAGGCGTTGTTGACCAAACCGGTCAGACGGGTCCTGCTGGTACACCTGCAAAAAGACAGTGGGGAGAGGGGGATTAAAATCATTGCGGCCGACGGCGCGGAGGACCATGTACACTGCCTCTTGCAACTGATGCCTTCGCAGAACCTGGCGCAAGTCGTCAAAAGTATCCGGACGATGTCGGCAGACTGGTTGAACGACAACAAGCTGCTGGCTTCCGCCCTCGAGTGGGAGGACGGCTATACAGCCTATTCGGTCAGCCCCAGCGGGGTGCAACAGGTGATCGATTACATCGGTAAACAGGAGGAGGTGCATCGAAGCAGGACACTGGAGAGTGAGCTGGAGAGTTTCGATAAGTTTACCGGCCCGCAGGCCCATTGACCTTTGGTCCGTTTTGAGACACCTTGGGGTGAGCTAAAGATCCTTCAATATGAACAAAGTACAGTATACATTTTCAGGAAAGAAGACCACCTGCTACCTGGATGCGGACTTCTCTTACCTGGAGAAACTGGTCGATAAGGATCAGGCGGTGCTGATCACGGACGAGCATATTTTTTCCACACAGCGGGCGACATTCAGCGGTTGGAATACGATAGTCATCGATGCCGGAGAGCAATACAAAGTACAGGAGACTGTAGACGACATTATTGGTCAGCTGATCGAATTCGGCGCAGACCGTAAGACCTGGCTGATCGGGGTAGGCGGTGGCGTCGTTACTGACCTGACCGGTTATGTAGCCGCGATCTATATGCGGGGGTTGTCGTTCGGTTTTGTTCCCTCTTCTATCCTGGCCATGGTGGATGCCTCGATCGGCGGAAAGAACGGCATCGACGTAGGCGTCTATAAGAATATGGTTGGTACGATCCGGCAGCCGGCATTCCTGCTGTACGACTATAGCCTGTTGAAGTCCCTGCCGAAAGAAGAATGGGTGAATGGTTTCGCCGAGATCATCAAACATGCGGCGATTAAGGATGCGGCATTGTTCAGGGAACTGGAAAAGAATAAGCTGACTTTTTATCAGAAAGATAAGGCGGCGCTGGCCAGGCTCATCCGCCGGAATGTGGCGATCAAATCGGCTGTGGTGGAGAAAGATGAGTTTGAGCATGGTGACCGGCGTCTCCTCAATTTTGGCCACACGCTCGGCCATGCTGTGGAGAAAGAGTACGGCCTGGCACACGGGCAGGCGATCTCCATCGGGATGGTGGCTGCGTGTATGATTTCCGAGGAATTTACTTCCTTCAACGATACGGACAGGGTGATCGATACGCTAAAAAAATATGGGCTGCCTACGCAGGCCACTTTCGATCCGAAGGAAGTGATGAATGTGCTCAGGATGGATAAGAAGCGGGTAAAGGATTCGATGAATTATATCTTACTGAACAAGATCGGTCAGGGGGTTGTCAAGGTGATCCCGATCGTGCAACTGGAAAAACTGCTACAATCAATTATAACCGCTCGCTGAGTATGCTAGTGACTATTCAACCATCGGCGCTGACGGGAGAGATCCTGGCGCCCGCCTCCAAGAGCTCGATGCAACGGGCGTGTGCGGCGGCCTTGCTCCGGACAGGAGAGACGATCATCCATCACCCGGGTTATTCCAATGATGATAAGGCTGCGCTGGGGGTGATACGTGATCTGGGGGCCGAAGTGAGCGCGCAGGCGGACGGCAGCCTGAGAGTGATCAGTAAAGGTGTAGGTCATGCGAGTGCGGGACTGGAAGTCAATTGCGGCGAGAGTGGATTGGGCCTTCGCATGTTTGCGCCCATTATCGCCTTGAGCGGACAGACTATCAGGGTAAAAGGTGAGGGTAGTCTGCTGACCCGGCCGATGGATTTTTTTGACGAAATTTTCCCGCAGCTCGGAATCAGGGTAATATCTAATAAAGGCAAATTGCCGTTGGAAATACAGGGTCCGTTACAGCCGCGTGATATTGAGATAGATGGGTCATTGTCCTCTCAGTTCCTGACCGGCCTTTTGCTGGCTTATGTTGCGGCTGGCGCGAAGGATGTCACTATTCGGGTGAGCAATTTGAAAAGCAAGCCTTATGTAGATCTGACGCTGGAGGTCATGAAGCATTTTGGCTGGAGCGTCGAGAACAGACAATATGAAACTTTTTATTTTAGTGGTGAAAGGGCGATAGGGGCTGCCGGGGTGCTGGAATATACTGTAGAAGGAGACTGGAGCGGAGGGGCCTTTCTGCTGGTGGCGGGGGCGATAGCCGGACCGATAGTGGTGCGGGGGCTGGATGTGCGGTCGACGCAGGCCGATAAGGCAATTTTGCAGGCTTTGCGGGATAGTGGGGCGAGCCTGACGATCGACGAAGATGTGATTCGCATCGGGCCGACGGCGGGGGCGGATTTGACCGACGCGGGTTTGGGCGGTGGGCGTTCGGGCCGGCTGCAGGCTTTTCACTTCGACGCGACAGACTGTCCGGATTTATTTCCGCCGCTGGTGGCGCTGGCTGCATATTCAGAAGGAACAACCGTCATTACCGGAGTCAGCCGGCTGGCGCATAAGGAGAGCAATCGCGGCCTCACGCTGCAGGAAGAATTTGGCAAGATGGGAGTGGCCATTGACCTGGTGGGCGATAAAATGCTGGTCCGCGGCGGCGGAGGTGTGAAAGGAGGAAGGGTGCATAGTCGTCATGATCACCGCATTGCGATGGCCTGCGCTGTAGGGGCGCTGAAGGCGGAAGGAGAGGTGATCATTGAGGATGCGGAAGCTATCGACAAGTCATATCCTGATTTCTACCGGCATCTGCAAGAGCTGGGTGGGAGCGTAAAAATATAGCTATGAATAGTTTTGGCCGGCTTTTCCGAGTGCACATTTTTGGCGAATCCCACGGGGAGAGCGTGGGCATCAATATCGATGGATGTCCGGCCGGTCTGCCGCTGGCGCTGGAAGACTTCTTACCCGACCTGGAGCGGAGGAAAGGCGGCGTTCAGAAGGGAACGACGCCCAGGAAGGAGGACGACCTGCCCATTTTCCGCAGCGGTCTTTTTCAGCAAACCACTACGGGCGCACCTATTACCATCCTTTTTGAAAATAACAATACCCGGTCGGCGGACTATGAGAAGCAGCGGGCAATACCCAGGCCGGGGCATGCCGATTTTGTGGCTCATCAGAAATTCGGGGGGTTTGAAGATTATCGTGGCGGGGGGTCGTTCTCGGCGCGGTTGACTGTAGGGTTGGTGGCAGCGGGGGTCATAGCCAAGAAACTGATGCGCGGCGTGAGCCGGGCATCGCCTGCGGCAAGCCTTCGGCGACCGAAGGGGACGGGGGATGGTGCAGGGGCGGAGGAAGGTATCCGGGTCACGGCCGATATCCTCGAGATAGGTGGGGAGACAGACCTCGAAAAGGGGCTGCAACGGGCCATCGATGCCAAGGATTCTATCGGCGGTATTGTGGAATGCCGGGTCAGCGGGCTGCCGGTGGGGCTGGGCGAGCCTTTTTTCGATTCGGTGGAATC
>PMUF01000517.1 GCA_003167015.1 Chitinophagaceae bacterium
AATCATGATAGATCGTATCGATGTCACTTTGTATCAATTCTCTCTCACCGGGAGTAAGCGGTCGGGTGACTGTCAGTTCATCTGCCTCCGGGGCGGTCTTGACGCCATCGAAAGTTACCCCCAGCTTATCTTTAAAAAAACCCTGCAGGTTAGGAATGACGGTGAACACGCCGATGGAACCGGTAATGGTGCCGGGTAATGCAAATATGCTGTCTGCATCACAGGACAAATAATAAGCTCCGGAAGCTGCCACGTCTCCAAAGCTTACTACGACCGGTTTTTCCTTCCTGGCCAGGGAAAGTTCGCGCCAGATATTCTCACTGGCCAGCGAGCTGCCTCCCCCCGAGTTGACTCGCAGCACGATAGCCTTGACGTCCTTATCGAAACGCGCCTTGCGAATGAGCCAGCGATAGGTATCCGAACCGATCTCTCCCCGATCGCCTTTCCCATCGACTACATCTCCCTCCGCATAGATCAGGCTGATCTTATCCTTTCCGGTTACCTTGAAATTAATCGCCTTGGCATATTTGCCCAGCGGAATAAAATTAAGGTAGGCATGCCTGTCCACCCCCAGTTTGTCACGCAACTCATCCTTCACTTCGTCGTCATACTTCAGCCCGTCGATCAACCTGTAATCCAGGGCATCCTTCGCATGACGGATGAGGTTTTCGTTGGCGCATTTGCGTAAAACAGCCGTATCGAGCCCCCTGGCCTGGGCCGTCGCCAACAACAACCGGTTATAGAAGTCGCCCAGCAATTCGGTGAGCTGCAAACGGTTGGCATCCGTCATCCTGTCCGCCCGTAAAGGCTCTGTGGCACTCTTGAATTTACCGGCATAGAAGATCTGCGGTTGTATCTCCAGTTTGTCCAGCGCCCCTTTCAGGAACATCATCTCCGCGCCAAACCCCTTCCATTCCACATCCCCTTTCGGGTTGCAGTAAATCTTATCGGCCACGCCGGCGACATAATAGGCCTTCTGCGGAATCATGTCGCCATAAGCGTAGATGAACTTGCCGCTCTTCTTGAAATCGGCCAGCGCATGGCGGATCTCTTCATTCGAAGCAAACCCGTTGGGATCGCTATTGCACTTGAGGTAGATTCCCCGGACAGCCGAGTCCGTCGCAGCATGCCGGAAGATACGCACCAGGTCATATAACCCCGGGATATCATACTGATCGTCATCCGAACTCAAACCGGACAAAGGATTGTCCTGCATCACCTCTTTATAGGACTGCCCCAGATCGACGACCAATACGGCCTTGCTGCCGATCTCCGGCTTCTCCGGGGAAAGCACGGTGCTGGCGGCGCCTATCAATACGATCACAATGAGCACCACAAAAATGATCAGCGCCAGCAACGTCGCAAAAAAAATCTTGAAAAAGCCTCGCATGTAAAGATTATTTTTATCCTGTGAGTATCCAGATCACGAGCACTGGCCCCACATTTGCCAAAAATAAAGATATTTGGGCCCCCGAAAGTAAGGAATCTATGAACATATCCTATTTATTGATAGGTGGCAACGAAGGAGATAGGGTCGTTCAACTGGCGACAGCAAAGAACGGCATAACCGCTGCCGGCGGAGAGATCAGGCGCGAATCCTCACTGTACGAGACCGCCGCCTGGGGTAAAACCGATCAACCGGACTTTCTCAACCAGGCGCTGGAAGTCTCTACCACACAGGAGGCGCCGGACTGGATGGCCACTTTGCTTGACATAGAAAAGACCATGGGCCGTCAAAGAGCAACCCAATATGGATCCCGGAACATCGATATAGATATTCTTTTTTTTAATAATTTGATCGTTACCATGCCTGGCTTGGTTATTCCGCACCCGGAGATACAAAACCGGCGGTTTGCCTTGACGCCAATGGAAGAGATCGCACCCTTTTTTATACATCCTGTGCTCGGACGGACCATCCGCGAATTGCTGGCTGCCTGTACCGATCCGCTGCAAGTAAAGATTTTATGAACTATCATTTCATCACGATAGAAGGGAATATAGGAGCAGGGAAAACGACATTGGCGCATATGCTGGCCAGGCATTATAACGCCCGCCTGATCCTCGAGCAGTTCGCCGATAACCCGTTTCTGTCAAAATTCTACGAGGATCCCGCCAAAAATGCTTTTCCCCTGGAACTGTTCTTTATGGCCGAACGCTATAAACAGCTAAAAGAGCTGGTGCATTCCGCGGACCTCTTTCAATCAGTCACCGTCTCCGATTATTTATTCACCAAATGTCTGCTATTCGCCAAGGTCAATCTGCCGGATCAGGAATTCAGACTGTATCAGAAGCTGTTCGAGATTATCCATGCCCAGGTCGTGCAGCCCGATATCCTGATCTATCTTCACGCTCCGGTCAGTAAGTTGCAAGCCAATATCCGGCGGCGTAACCGCTCCTACGAACAGTCCATATCGGATGAGTACCTATTCAATATTCAGGAGGCTTATACTAACTATATCCGCCAGCACAATATCCGGACCCTTTTCATCGACGTCAGCAA
>PMUF01000120.1 GCA_003167015.1 Chitinophagaceae bacterium
CGAATTCTTTATAGAGCTGCTGCAAAAGATCAAGGCGCACCGCCCCGAACTGCACATCAAGGGGTTTACGGCCGTAGAGCTGGACTATATGTTCCGCAAAGCCAAACTCAGCGTGGAAGAAGGGATGAAACGACTGCACACTGCCGGACTGGATTCCATGCCGGGTGGGGGCGCGGAGATCTTTCATCCCGACGTGCGCAACGTCATCTGCGCCGATAAGGTCAATGCGGATGGCTGGCTACAAATCCATGAAGCCGCCCACCGCGAAGGCATGCATACGAATGCAACCATGCTGTATGGTCATATCGAGACCTATGCACACCGGATCGATCACATGGAGCGTCTCCGCCAGCTGCAGGACAGGACGGGTGGCTTCAACACCTTTATCCCGCTGAAATTCCGCAACAAGGACAATGACATGAGCCACGTAACGGAATCCTCCATTGTCGAGGACATGAAGCTCTATGCGGTGGCCCGGCTGTACATGGACAATTTCCCGCACCTGAAGGCTTACTGGCCGATGCTGGGAAGACAAAGTGCCCAGCTGACCCTATCCTTCGGCGTCAATGACCTGGACGGTACCATCGACGATACGACGAAGATCTATTCCATGGCCGGCAGCGAAGAACAGACACCCAGCCTTTCGACGGCACAGCTGGTGACCCTGATCCGCCAGGTGGGAAGAGAGCCCGTAGAGCGTGATACCCTGTACAACGAAGTCCACAATTACAAGGACGTCGATCTGAATACCATCGGGGCTGACGCGTCGTTAAATTAATATGGTGAAAGGTGTATTACCCATAGCATTGTTCTTATTGACGTTGGTTAGCAGTGAGGTATCCGGGCAGATAGTGGTCAATGGAACGGTATACGATCGCTCGCGCTACTTCGCCATGCCTGGCGTCAGCGTCATGGGGACATCGGGCCAGGGCACCATGACGGATTCCACCGGTCAATACCATATCCGCGTCCACCCGAAAGACTCCATCTATTTTTCCTACCTGGGCAGGGCAACCGTTAAATTTCCGGTAAAGAGCATTGCCACCAATTATCCCCTGGACATCAGCCTGGCCGTCACCATAGACAGCCTGCCGCTCGTGGTGGTCCGCCCCAAAGCCTATCGCTACGACTCCCTGGAGAACCGTGATGAATATCGCAAGGTATTCGATTATGAACCGGAAGGCGTAGTAGGCCCTTCCGGCAGTGGTATGGGTGTGGGCGTCAACCTGGACATGCTGTTCGGCGCCCGGCGCAACCGCCAGATGCTGTCCCTGCAACGACGGCTGATCGAAGAGGAACAGGATAAATATGTCGATTACCGGTTCAACCGCGTCCTCGTCCGAAAGATCACCGGCCTCGAAGGGGCTCCCCTTGACGCCTTTATGCGCATGTACCGCCCGACCTACGATTTTATCAGGAACTGTGAGAACGACTATGAGTTCTACAAGTATATCAAAGACTGCGGGGTATATTTCACGCAGATCTGGAAACAGGATAATCCCTAAGGGCAGCACGCTATGCCCGATATCATGCCGCCGGGTCATCGCGTTTGGCCAGCGCGCTGGTTGTCCCCGGGGCGGTTGGGCGGTTAACTCGTTTTCCGACTGTTGCGGAGCGTCGCGACGAGAAACGCTACTAGCGAGATGACCAGGCCATACACCATCACCCCAAAAACGATCGTCCCCCATCTGTTCAGCGTGAGATTTTTATACACCCCTTGTGGATCTGCCCCGAGCCAGTTGGAGATCTTCCATCCGAGCGTCGCGTCGACCAATCCAAGGAAGGCGCCCAAGGTCATAGCCCCCCAAACGTTTACGTATTTAGCAGCCCGATAAGTCGCCCAAAAATAAACCGCAATAGATGCCGGCAAACACAGGACATAGGGGAATCTTCCTACAGATGACACCCACGCGCTGACGGCGTCGAGTGCGAGGATGGCTAGTGCGCCGGTGAGGGTTAACTTATTTTCGATTTTCATTTAGTTGCGTGATCTATAGAATGGGGATTATTCCGGGTGAGTAAAATAGTAAAATTTTTTGGAAGGGCGAGCAAGGGTCTACGCCTTTAACTTTACAGGAATATTACAATCGCCTAAAAATTGAAACCCGCTGCCAGAGCGGGTTTCAACTATTCGTGTGTACCACGGAAAACATTATGCGACTTTGGCTTCTACTAATTTAGCCAGTTGGGCTTCGGCGGATCTTACCGTCCTGACGATGCGGGCGGCGACTTTGTAGGGATCGGCGGCGCTATTGGGTCTGCGGTCTTCCAGCCAGCCTTTCCAACCTCTTTCTACTGTGCCGATGGGGATGCGGATCGAGGCGCCGCGGTCGGATACGCCGAATTTAAATTCGTTGATCGCCGCCGTCTCGTGTTTGCCGGTAAGCCGAAGGTGGTTGTCGGGACCGTATACTTCGATATGTTCCTCGATCACCGGGCGGAAGGCTTCGCAGACCTGCACATAGATCTCGCTGCTGCCGCAGGTCCTCAGCAGGCTGTTGGAGAAGTTGGCGTGCATGCCGCTGCCATTCCAATCCAGGTTGCCGAGCGGTTTGCAATGCCAGTTGATGGAGACGCCATATTTCTCCCCTATTCTTTCCAGCAGGTAGCGGGCGATCCAGACCTGGTCGCCGGCTTCTTTGGCGCCTTTGGCGAAGACCTGGAACTCCCATTGGCCGGTGGCCACTTCCGCGTTGATCCCTTCTACGTTGAGGCCGGCATCCAGACAGGCATCGAGGTGTTCTTCTACGATGGCGCGGCCGTAGGCGTTACGGGCGCCGACGGAGCAATAATAAGGACCTTGCGGCCTCGGGTAGCCGCCTTCGGGAAAGCCGAGGGGTTTGTCTGTTTCGGGATTCCACAGGAAATATTCCTGTTCGAAGCCGAACCAGAAATCGTTGTCGTCATCTTCGATCAGCGCGCGGCCGTTGCTTGCATGGGCTGTGCCGTCGGGGTTGAGGACTTCGCACATCACGAGGTAACCATCCCGCCGCTGCGGATCTTTCACGAGGTAGACGGGTTTGAGCAGGCAGTCGGAAGAGCCGCCCGGGGCTTGTTCGGTAGAGGAGCCGTCGAAAGACCATCCGGGGCAATCTTCCAGTTGACCAGAAAAGTCCCTTTCGATCTTTGTCTTGCTACGCAAACTTTGAATGGGTTTGTATCCATCGAGCCAGATGTACTCTAATTTCGCGACTGCCATTTTCATGAGTTTTAATGTAGGTGAATGTGTTATAAAGCTGTTGCCGGTATCCCATTGGATGCGGCCGGGTAATACCTCGTTTTTGAAATATTGAAGCGAAATAAAGATACAAAAACAATCAATTTGATGAATAGAAATAATTTGTTATGTGAATATTTTGGCAGAAATCGATCCTTTTTTTAGCATCCAATCGATAAAATTTGAGGTGGTTGGCTTTTGTGGGCAGAAATAGTAGTCTATGGATGGTTATACTTATATGATATAAAAATAATATTTAATATTTCGATTCTCTGGGAATTGGCTCCGACTGGACCCCTTCGGATACGTCCCGCCCTCTTCCCTCGGGTCATTTGTCCTTTGCCGGGTCGAACGGCCGCACGATCCATTGCGCGCCGCCCTTGAATCCTGTAGGCCCGGGCTGAGCCCGCATCAGCCCGTTGAGCCGGTAGAAATCGGCCAGCTGCC
>PMUF01000369.1 GCA_003167015.1 Chitinophagaceae bacterium
CAAGGATATGGTCAACCTGATCGTACGTAACCTGCTGTCCAATGCCATTAAGTATACGCCTGACCATGGCACCATCGAAATAGGGGCCCGCAGGAAGGACAGCGTCGTAGAATTGTTCGTACGGGATACGGGTATGGGCATCTCAGCTGAAGCCCTCCGGAAAATAGAAGGGAATAACTTCTATACCACCAAAGGGACCGCCGGTGAAGCAGGCACAGGATTGGGACTGATGCTCTGCCGGGAATTCGCCGTCCGTAACGGAGGAGAGTTGCTGATCGAAAGCCGTCCGGGCCACGGAAGTTTATTTACAGTGCAGCTGCCTTCCGGTGAATGATCGGCCAACTCCAGCCTCATCGTGGAACGAAAACGTGGAACAGAGAGCAAGTTTATTTTGCTAAGTATATGCCTTTTGTATTTTTATGCAAATACAAAGAATATGGGACAGATATATGCAGAAATAGAGTTGATCAATGCACATGATAAAGAACTCATGAAAAAAAGGACGATCGATAAAGACGAGATCCGAAGCATGAGGGTGTTGGCAATGGTAGATACAGGATTTATCTATATGGCCATTAATGAAAACATTCAGCAAATATTGCAATTGCCGGTTGTCGGAAAAGAAAGGTCAATACTGGCGAACGGGCAGGTAGTGGAATGCGATAAAGTATTTCCGTTGGAGGTTCGGTTTGAGAATAGAACGGCCCATTGCAGTGCGCTCGTACTACCGAATGATTCAGAGCCTTTGCTGGGGGCGATCCCTATGGAAGAAATGGATGTATTGATCAATCCCAAACGGCAGGAATTAATCGTTAATCCCCAGCATCCTCACTATGCCATAACAAGTCTAAGAACGATCCCGAGAACTTATCCGGCGACATAATCATGAAAATACAACTATGGTCCGTCGGAAAAGAGCATGAGCCTTATGTGAAGACGGGAACAGACGACTTCACGCGGCGGATTTCCCGCTATTACCCGGTAGAATGGAAGATCATCCCACCGCCAAAAAATGCAGGGACGTTATCACAGCCGGACCTGAAGAAAAAAGAGGCGGAAATACTGTTGGACGGCTTATCGAAAGACGATTACCTGGTGGCGTTGGACGAACGGGGCAAACAAATGCGATCGGAAGGGCTGGCAGCATTTATTCAATTGCGCGCAAATGAAAGCACCAGGAGCCTGGTATTCCTTATCGGCGGTATTTACGGCCTTGATGGCAGCGTGTTGGACAGAGCCGGTTTTCGATGGTCGCTGTCCCAGCTGACCCTTCCTCATCAATTGGTAAGACTCTTGCTGACAGAGCAATTGTACCGCGCATGTACCATCCTGAGGAACGAAAAATATCATCATGCGTAAACCGGATTACTTATCTTTAATTAAAATTCCCGATGTATTCGATCACTACGATCATTATTGTCCTTACCTCCATTATCTCCTTCCTGGCTTTCAATAATCCAAGGCTGATGAATGCCCTGATCTTCTGGCCACCGGCCGTCAGTATGCGCCACCAGTATTATCGTTTTATTACCTGCGGATTCATCCATGCAGATATTATGCATCTGGCCTTTAACATGATCACCTTATATTTCTTCGGAAGAGTATTAGAGGTTTATTACATGGGTGACCTGGGGCTGCAACAATATTATTACGTTATACTATATTTTAGCGCGCTGATCGTCGCCAATATCCCCAGCTATCTCAAACACAGGGATGATTATAACTACCGGAGCCTGGGCGCCTCGGGCGCCGTTTGTGCCGTGTTGTTTGCTTTTATCCTACTGCGGCCCTGGGCGCCGATCGTACTTTTTGTCATCAAAATGCCGGCCATTATCTATGCCTTATTATTCCTGGGCTATTCTATCTATATGTCCAGGCGCGGCGGAGACAATGTCAACCATGACGCACACCTGTGGGGAGCGCTATTCGGCATCCTCTTTACTATCGCTGTTCGCCCCAGCGTGATCGGCTCATTCCTCAATGAGTTAAGCCAGCCCCGATTCGATTTTTAGCACCCGCCGGGTGGCAGTGGTGATCCGGTACCGGTCGTCAATGCGCAACCCGACGATCCAGATGATCTTTTTATTCATTTCCACCACCCAGATCTTTTCCTTTTCGACCAGAGAAAGTTTGTTGTCAATGAAAAAACGTGCCAGTTTTTTCTTTTTGCGCATCCCCAACGGATAGAAATAATCGCCGGGGCGCCATTTGCGCAGGAGGAGAGGAAATTCGATACCCGCTGCGTCGAGCCAGGCGATCGGCGAGGCAGGCATGCGGCCACGGGACGCGGCGACAGTCGGGGAAGGCCGGAGGATGTCGTCCGGCACATCAAACGATGAAAGCTCTTCCAGGCGTAACACCCCTTGCTGGTAGACAACTTCGGTGTCACCCGGTTCCACGACGATAGTAACCGCATCCATAATGTCGCGGGGGGATATGATCAGCCAGCGACGATGCCGGAGTATCCGGTGCGTAGCGGACTGCACGTATTTGCCCGATGGACTGTCCAGCAGCCCGATGACCTCAGGCGCCTGCTGCGCCGAAAACCCGAAAGGCGCCATGATCTCATACACCAGCGTCGTCAGCGGCTCCGACCGTTGCAATTTCAGCACCGGGATATGCACCTCGTTACCTTTATATTCCAGTAATTTCTTTTTCTGTTGTTCGATTGCCTGGCGATAGATCCATTCAATCTCGCGAAAACGATTGATATTATCCGCCAGGTTCTGCACAGCGGCAGGATAGGCCTGCTGTATCAGCGGGATGACCTGGTGACGGAAAAAATTCCGGGTATATTTGTCTTCTACATTGGAGCTGTCTTCCACCCACTCAAGTCCCTCGCCGGCGGCAAACTGCTGCAGCATGGCACGGGTGGCGAACAGTAATGGCCGTACGATCTTCCCCTGGCGGGGCAGCATGGCGCGAAGACCGGCAATGCCTGTGCCTTTGAAAAAATTCATCAGGAGCGTTTCAATATTGTCATCGAGGTGATGGGCAGTGATGATGAATGCCGCCGGTTGAGCCCAGCTGTCGATGATCTGATGAAACCACTGGTAGCGCAACTCACGGGCAGCGACCTGAATAGATACCTTCCTTGACGCGGCATAGGCATTCGCATCGAATCGCTCAATCAGCACCTCCCGCCCGTATCGTTTACCCAACTGCCGTACGAATGCCTCATCCCGCTCGCTCTCGGCCCCGCGCAGCTGAAAATTGCAATGGGNNAGCTGAAAATTGCAGTGGGCGATGGAAAAATTCAGTCCCGCCCGATCCATCAGTGCGCAGAGTACTACAGAGTCCAGCCCCCCGCTGACGGCCAGCAGGAGACGGTCTCCTGCAGAGAAAAGCCGCTCTTTGGCAATAAAGTCCTTGAAAGCCTGAAATAAGTCCATTGAAAGCGGGAAATTAAGGATTTATAGCGAACCTCAGGCACCCGCATGCCCGGGTTCAGGTATCTGCCAGATCATCATAGGCCGTCTGCAATTCATTGTATGCCCGCTTCTCTCCTGCCGCCCTCGCGACAGCCATCCCCTTTTTATACCATTGCAGGGCCAGATCCGTTTCGCCTGTCCGTTCCAATAATTTCCCCAGCTGATAGTACGATCCGACAGCAGCCAGGTCCCGCTCCAGCACCTCTTCCAGGTAACGGCGGGCAGTCCCGTCATCCCCTCTTGCCATATATTCCATCGCCAGGGCATGTTTGGTAAAGGAATCATCAGGATCAGCACGCAGGAATTCCTTCAATTTCTCTATCCGATCCATACCCGATAAATTTATTTTAAAATAATTGCGAATTATCCCGACAAAACTTACCTTTGTTTAGTTGCATAAACAACTTTATTCCTCATTTCAAAATGCGAGCCATGAAGATCTTAGTTTGCATCAGTAAGACGCCGGATACGACGGCGAAGATAAGTTTCACCCAGAATAATACAAAGTTCGCCAGCGATGGGGTTCAATGGATCATCAATCCGTACGATGAATGGTATGCCCTGGTCAGGGCAATCGAATTGAAGGAAAAAGATCCTTCCACCGTACTACACCTGCTGACGGTCGGTCTGGCCGACACCGAGCCGATCATCCGGAAAGCCCTGGCTATCGGCGGGGATGAGGCCATCAGGGTCAATGCGGATAGCGCCGACCCCTTTTACATCGCTACCCAGATAGCGGACATAGCACGGCAGGGAGGTTACGACCTTATTTTCACCGGTAAGGAGACCATCGACTACAACGGTTCTTCTATCGGCGGGATGGTCTCAGAGCTCCTGGATTGGCCCTATATCTCATTGGCCGTCAAGTTTGATTTGAATGGTAGCGTCGCTACCGTGGTCAGGGAAATAGAGGGCGGAGAGGAAACGGACGAAGTGAGCCTGCCATTGGTCGTGAGCTGTCAGAAAGGAGTAGCCGAACAGCGCATCCCCAATATGAAAGGCATCATGAGCGCCCGGACCAAACCGCTGAAGGTAGTAGAACCGGTTGCCGCTGAAGCCCTGACGGGTATTGTCTCTTTCGAACTGCCGCCGGCCAAGGCAGGTGTCAGGCTCGTGCCGGCCGATAACCCCGCCGAACTGATCCGGTTGCTCCACGAAGAAGCAAAAGTATTTTAACCCGGACAGCGAAGGACACAAAAATTTAATCCTTAAAAAACTGGTATGTCAGTATTAATATTCATCGATCATTCGGAAGGACAAGTCAAGAAAGCATCCCTGGAAGCATGCAGCTATGGGGCCGCCCTCGCGGGTCAGTTGAACGTGCCTGCCGAGGGTATTCTGCTGGGCACAGTGACAACGGATCTGAGTACGCTTGGAAAATACGGTGTCAAAAAGATTCACCAGGCCGCCCAGGAGGGCTTGAATCACCTGGATGCACAGGTATATGCCAAAATCATTGCCGACTCCGCCACGGCGACGGGAGCTACCGTCATTGTTTTCTCCAACAACCTCAGCGGAAAAGCGGTGGCGCCCCGCGTAGCGGCACGACTGAAAGCAGGGTTGGTGTCAGGTGCTGTGGCATTGCCGGATACGACCAGCGGTTTCGTGGTCAAAAAGAATGTGTTCTCCGGAAAGGCTTTTGCTCATGTAGCCATCAATACCCCCGTGAAGGTCATCACCCTGAACCCCAACTCCTATCCTGTCAGGGAGGGTGAAGGATCAGTATCTGCCGAAGTCGCGCCACTGTCGGTTACCGCCGGGGCTCCGAAAGTAAAGGTGGTGTCGGCCACACAGGCAACCGGAGAGGTGCCCCTGACGGAAGCGGAACTCGTCGTCAGTGGCGGCCGTGGCCTGAAAGGACCGGAGAACTGGGGTATCATCGAAGACCTGGCGAAAGCCCTGGGGGCAGCAACAGCCTGTAGCCGCCCTGTGGCGGATGCTCACTGGCGCCCGCACCACGAGCATGTCGGTCAGACCGGTATCGCCATCGCCCCTAACCTGTATATCGCCATCGGTATTTCCGGCGCCATCCAACATCTGGCCGGAGTGAACCGCAGCAAGGTCATTGTTGTTGTTAACAAAGACCCGGAAGCGCCGTTCTTTAAGGCTGCGGATTATGGTATTGTGGGCGATGCCTTCGAGGTAGTGCCAAAAATGACAGAAGCCGTAAAAAAGTTGAAAGGGATAGCGTAAAAAGTACGCGGGGGGAGGGATCTTTTTTTTCGATAAAATCCCTTAGTTTCGTGCATTAATTATGAAGAAGATCGAACTGGAAATAGTGGCTTTGTCTCATAGTATAACACAAACCCATTCCTATGCGGTTGTACTGGGCGAAGTCAATGGATTGAGACGCCTGCCGATTGTCATCGGGGGATTCGAGGCCCAGGCTATTGCCGTGGCCCTGGAAAAAATGCACCCCAGCCGTCCCCTGACGCATGATCTGATGAAGAACTTTATGAGCGCCTTCACCATCGACCTGCAGGAAATCATCATTTGCGATCTGCAGGAGGGTATTTTCTACTCCAAGCTGGTGTGTGTCAGCGAGCATGACACGGTCGAGATCGACAGCCGCACCTCCGATGCGCTGGCCCTGGCAGTCCGCTTCGGTTGTCCCATCTATACTTACGAACATATTCTCGACAGCGCCGGAATCTTAATGGAAGACAGCTCCGCTAAAAAGAAGAAGGCCGGGATGACCGCCACCGTATCGTCTACCGGCGAGGGCGGCGCACGGGAAAGCCTTAGCGCATTGTCGATGGAAGAGTTGAATACCCTGTTGAATGAAGTCCTGGAACAGGAAGACTATATCCGGGCTATAGCCATCCGCGATGAGATCAACAGCCGGCGTAAGGCACGGTAACGCCATGGTATCTTTCCCCAACTGCAAGATCAACCTGGGTTTGAGAATCCTTCGCAAACGCGAAGACGGTTACCATGACCTGGAAACAATATTTTATCCGCTGCCAGTGCGGGACGTACTGGAGACGGTACGGGCCGACGAACTGCACTTCTATCCCACAGGACTGCCCATTCCGGGCGACCCATCCCAAAATCTCGCTGCTAAAGCCTTTCATCTGCTGAAAGGCGACTTCCCTCAACTACCTTTTGTGGCTATCCACCTCCACAAAAATATTCCTGTCGGCGGCGGACTGGGTGGCGGCTCGTCCGATGGCGCTTTCATGCTGCAGTTATTGAATAGTCAGTTCCAGTTGGGCCTGACACCGGACCAATTGATGACTTATGCGGCACGGCTGGGCAGCGACTGTCCTTTTTTTCTGCTGAATAAACCCTGCCTGGCCAATGGTCGCGGTGAAAGGCTGGAATCCCTGGTGCTGGACCTGTCATCTTATTCCTTCCTTATCGTTCATCCCGGTATCCATATCAGTACCGCACGGGCTTTTTCACTCTGCACCCCCTCCGCAGAAGGCCCTTCATTGAAAGACTGCATCGCCAGGCCAGTCACCGCCTGGGCCGATTCACTCGTCAATGACTTCGAAGGACCGGTCTTCCGGGAATATCCTGTTCTCCGGACGATCAAGCAGCAGTTGTACGATCGGTCCGCGATCTACGCCTCGCTGACCGGCAGCGGGTCAAGCCTGTTCGGGATCTTCGAAAAAGGCAACCCAAATGCCGGCGGATGGGACCCGGACTATCGGGTGATCGTCCTTCCATAATGCCATAAACGCTTGCTCTTTTGGTTAAATTTAAGTACCTTGTGATAAATCTCTATATCATCTTTTCTTTTCGTTTCATATCATTTTTAGGTCAGCACCTTGACTTCCTCGATCACCAGTCGTGACGATATGACCCCTTTTTGCTGAGATAATGTCTCAGCCAGCCCATATTCTTTTTTTTCATATTTATTCCTCTTTTTATGTCTGCAATCTCTATCCCGACGTCTTTGACGGACCTGACCCGTACTTATCTTGAACTGGAAGAACGCCATGGCGCCCATAACTATCACCCTTTGCCTGTCGTCCTCAACCGCGGAGCGGGGGTTTATGTCTGGGATGTGGACGGGCGTCGCTATTTTGACTGTCTCAGCGGATATTCGGCAGTGAACCAGGGGCATTGTCATCCCCGGATCATTTCCGCACTGATAGAGCAGGCCGGTCAGCTGACCCTGACTTCCAGGGCCTTTCATAGCGACGTGCTCGGGGAATACGTTCAATATATTACCGGCTATTTTGGCTATGACAAAGTATTGCCGATGAATACAGGCGTCGAAGCCGTGGAGACGGCTATCAAGCTTTGCCGCCGCTGGGGTTACCAGGTAAAGGGCATCCCGGAAAATAAAGCCAGGATCATCGTATGCGCCAATAATTTTCACGGCCGGACAACTACGGTCATCTCTTTTAGCACCGATCCTGACGCCAATCGCGAATTCGGCCCTTATGCCCCGGGATTTGTCGTGATCCCCTATAACGATGCCGAAGCGCTGGCAGGGGCATTGGAGGACCCCCATGTGGCCGGTTTCCTGGTAGAACCGATCCAGGGTGAAGCCGGGGTAGTCGTGCCGGAAGAGGGCTATTTGCGGACGGCCAGGCAATATTGCCGCGAGGCAGGCGTCCTCTTTATCGCCGACGAGATCCAGACAGGACTGGGCCGCACAGGCCGGATGCTCGCTTGCGATCATGAAGACGTGCGACCGGATATCCTGATCCTGGGCAAGGCCCTGAGCGGAGGAACCATGCCGGTCTCGGCCGTCCTGGCCGATGATGAGATTATGCTGACGATCCGGCCCGGTGAACATGGGTCTACCTATGGCGGCAACCCCCTTGCCTGTAAAGTAGCGATAGCAGCCCTGCAGGTGCTGAAAGACGAGCGACTGACAGAGAATGCCAGGGATATGGGAGAATTGTTTCGCCGGGAATTGCGTCAATTACACTCGCCCTATATCCGGCAGGTCCGCGGAAAAGGATTGCTGAATGCGCTCGTGATCGAGCATCCCAGGGCGGATGCAGCCTGGGAATTGTGCCTGGCCCTTAAGGATAATGGCCTGCTCGCCAAGCCGACGCATGGCGATAAGATCCGCCTCGCCCCTCCCCTCGTCATTACCCCGGCGGAAATACTGGAATGTGTAGGCATCGTAAGGGATAGCCTGACCATCTGGGATGAAGCGGATAATTAGTATCTTTAAGCAAATA
>PMUF01000019.1 GCA_003167015.1 Chitinophagaceae bacterium
TCCGGGCACTACAGAGATTTTCGGGGGATCTTTCGGTTATGAGCGCCTGAAATTGATGCGTTATGATACAGTATGATACGATTTCTGGCTTAGGTTCACATACAACCTCGTACATTTATGAGTCACGTGTTAGCATTGGCTTGACGGATTATATTGCCGAAAAAATACGCATGGTAAAACTTGGCTCCAAGTTTTTATTTAAAAAAATTTCATTGGATGTTAGACCAAGACTTTTGTAGCTTCCTTGAATATAAAATTGGCGAAGCATTAGAAAATTCCACCCACGAACCGCTCAAGCATTTTTGGTGCGACGGCGTGCTGCTTCCCCCCTTCGAATCAGATTATTCAATAAAAACCGTAAATGACAAAAGGCAGGTCGTGATGTCGGCCTATATTGGTCCTACCGGACAGGACATATATGAACTGACCCTGAAGTTCGGCAAAAAAGCTTTGGGCAGGTATGCTAGAGGATTAGACATTTCAGAATGCGTGCCCAGTCCTGAAAGCGATAATTGGTGGGATATCGAAATAGATCAGCGAACGATTTTAATACAATTGGACTGACATTGCCGCATCCCATCTGTTAAATCTCATTTTTTTAACTTTTTGCCCAACAAAAGAGTGCTTTTTTTGGAAGATCTTGTGCGGACATCAATGGCAGATGAAAAAACCTTTACTCCTGCTGAACATATTGTTAGCTAGCCGCACATTCGCCCAATGTACGCTTTATTCCGCGGCCATCGCAGGCACCAGCGAGGGCCATTGCCTGGGGGCGCCCCTCAAAGTCGTCAGCACGCACGCCATCACCAAAATAGTCTGGTACCAGGGTAATACGGCCGTTTCCACCGCGACGGCGACGGACAATGGCCTCAGCCCCACTTTCCGGGTTGTCGCCGGAAACCATGGGGAAGGTCCGGCACTCGATCAACTGTATGAGCCCTATGATATAGACCTCGATTGCATGGGCAACCTGTATGTCGCCGATGGGAGCAACAGCCGGATCGTTAAATGGGCGCCCGGTGCAACCAGTGGGGTTGTCGTTGCAGGTGGTAATGGACCAGGCGGCTCTCCTTCGCAGTTCAATGCCCCCGATGGCGTGCACGTCGATGACAGTGGTAACATCTACGTCGCCGACTATGGCAATTATCGTGTGCAGAAATGGGCGCCCGGTGGGGCGGCCGGTGTTACGGTAGCTGGTGGCAATGGTAACGGCAGCGCCGCCAATCAAGTGAACCCTTTGGGTATGTATGTCGATCGAACGGGAAACGTCTACGTCGCTGACGGGTATAATTGCCGAGTCCAAAAATGGGCGCCCGGCGCAGCCGCGGGAGTCACAGTAGCCAGCGTGTCGCCATCTATATCAAACGTCATCAACGCAGTCTGGCTGGACGGCGTCGGTAATCTCTATTTTGCGCAGGAGAATAGCAGTCAGCTACAGAAATGGGTACCTGGGGCATCCAGCGGCACTATCCTGTCAAATACTGGGAATGGAATAGGCCCGTCTTTGCCCACCGGTGTCTGGGCTGACTCCATCGGTAATGTATATATTTCCAATCTGGGGAATCCGGATATCCTGAAATGGCCGGCTGGTGGTAACAATTGGACAGTCGTCGAGGCAGGCCTGCCAGGATGGGTACCTGGTGAGCCCAATGCCCAACGAGAATATATGTGTCTGCGCATCGACACCCACGGCAACCTCTATGCCGCCGAACTGGACAGCGCCCGTGTCGATGAATGGGACCGGATGCTCGATATCGACAGCACCTTTACGCCCACCACGCCTGGCGTGTACACTGCCGTCGTAACAGATCTCAATGGCGCCATCGTTCAGACACCACCCTTCACGGTCATTCAACCGCCGCCGGCACCTCCATCTATCCAAATCACCGCGTCGGCAACCGCTACGCCCGTATGCACGCCCATCTATTTTACGGCAGCACCTTCCTACCCGGGAAGCAATCCGTCCTATCAATGGCAGGTCACGGGCGTCGACGTCGGCAGCAACAACCTCACCTACAGCAACAACTTGTTTGCCGACAGCGACCAGGTCGTATGCATCATGACCAGCACCAACGTCTGTACCGATTCGATTATACAGGACACCAGCAATACGATCATGCTTTCCATCGACCCCCAGGGTCACGCCTCGATCCGAATATCCGCCGACTCTGTCATCTGCAACGGCGGTCCTGCCGTCTTTTCCTCGGTAGTGACCAACGGGGCGGCCAACCCGGTATACGAATGGTATCTGAACGGCGTGTCCACCGGCGACGTCACTTCCACCTATACAGACACCACCCCCGTCGACGGCCAGGTCGTCTATTGCCTGATCACCAGCGACGCCAGCTGCGGCCTGGCCAAATCAAACAGCATTCCCATTACCGTATATTCCAGACCGTCAGTTTCCGCAGGTCAGACGCTCCAGATCTCCCGCGGCCAGAGCGTCCAGCTCGATCCCACCACCACCGGCGATATCGTTAGCTATAACTGGACACCACCCAGCGGCCTTTCCGACAGCACCATAGCCGACCCGGTGGCGGCACCGGCTGAAACGACCGTTTATACCCTCACCGTCACCTCTGAAGGCGGCTGCAAAGCCAGTGGCGAGATTACAGTGGATGTGTATACCCCATTGACCCTTCCCAATGCATTTACCCCGAATGGCGATGGCCATAATGACGTCTTCTATGTACTGGCCGGGCCGGAGGGGATCCGCATTTCCGAGCTCAATGTCTACGATCGGTGGGGGCTATGCGTTTTCCAGAACAAAGGCGGCGCGCCCGGCGATCCACACGACGGCTGGGACGGCACTTATAAAGGCAAGCCCGCTCCTGCCGGTACCTATGTCTATATTGCCGTGATCCCCGGCCTCAATAGCCAACAACAGGTATACAAGGGGACCGTCATGCTGATCAGGTAGCCTTCCCCTCACGCAATCCCCCCATCAGCCAGAGGCGAAACCGGCGACAAGGTTATTTTTAATTGGTTATCTTTGAAGTAATGTTTCGATAGTTTAAATCCCTAATAATATGAATACTGCAGCTATAAGAGATAGGTTATATTATTACATCAGGGTGGCTGATGATAAGAAGATCAAGGCCATTTATATGATGCTGGAAGATGATATTGCGGAGGAAACTGAATGGTGGAATAACCCTGCTTTCGTTTCTGAATTGGAAAAGGAGTATGAAGCATGGGATTCCGGAAAAGATAAGGGTTATTCGCTGGCAGACATTAAAGTTGAAATAGTCAGTCGTAAGAAAATCAGTGCGATAAGTTCTGTTTTCCACACGAGCAGAGATCCCAAGAAGAAATATACAGAGGGAAAATAAAACAAAAGTCTGTGCTTATTATTCATTCGGTCCAGAAACTGCTAAATACTTCCAGGTTAGAAGCATCCTTATATATTTCTCAGCCTACTCAAGGGCAACAGTTGCATAGCTGGTATGCCCGGCTGCTGTCCAGCGGCTTTCCGGGTAAAATGATGGTCATGTATGTGCATGAACCATCATTGATGGTTGTTATTTGCAAAGGAAAAACTATTCAAGGTACCTGGGAAACCTTCCTTAAAAGGCTACAGCATCTTCTAATGAGATATGAGTTTCCGGAGACTTTTATACAAATGGAATTATCCCAAACTGAAAGATACACCGTATCGAAAACGAATAGCAGATCCGTATTATCGCATATGAATCAAATAGTCTTTGAACTGGAATATGTGGGCAGAATGGCTGAGAATTATGATCATATTTCGCTTGATTCCCTGGAGGATGGATTAATGAGCCGACCTTATCAATGTGGCAAGCATTTGCACGATTACAGAACTCCTTTACAATACTGGCAGGAGGAAATACAGCTAAGAATTAAATAGATACATTGGACGAAAATACGTTTGAGTGGCATATGGAGTAGCCGGTCTGAGGCTTTTTGACACAAAATCGGTTACTAATTTGGGACTAATTCTCCTGAAACCCGCGTCCAATGCGGGAAAGTATATTTTGTATTGGGAAGTGACTGCATGGCGCGCGGCGCACGTTTGATGCGGGTTATATTCCTGGACACCTGATTATCAGGGGTTTTCTTTTGC
>PMUF01000530.1:0-7838 GCA_003167015.1 Chitinophagaceae bacterium
CCCGCATACTGTCCCTTCTGGATCCACACATCCCGGTGATTCAACGCCGCCGCATGCACCCTCGCGATCGCTTCCCCCGCGCCGGCTACCGGCCTGGCCACTTCCTGCACTTCCAATGGCTTGTTCTTATTGGTAATGACTAACGCTTTCATATCGTGCAATAATTGTGAACACAAAAGTATCAAAACCGGACAATTAAAAGGTCCAAAAAAAACCAAAGCAATTGCCTTTCACCGTTTTATAAATTTGGTATAAAAATGGCCCGCATACCCTCACACACCGGACATACATGCTTAAAAATTACCTGATCACTATCCTCCGCAGCTTTCGGCGAACCCCCGTATATAGTATATTGAACCTGGCCGGCCTCGCCCTCGGCATCGCCTGTGCAACATTGATCTTCTTATGGGTGGCCAACGAGCTGGAATTCGACCACGGGTACCCCAAGCACAACGAGATCTATTCGATCCGCATGAACCTCGATTATTCCGGGCATATCGAAACCTATACCACCATACCCGGGCCCATGCCTAATGCCATCAGGGGCGCCGTACCCGGCATCGTCAATGTTTGCCGCATGGGATGGTCCCAGGACGCTTTTGCCCTGAATGATAAGGCCACTTTCGAAAGCGGTATTTTTGTCGATACCAGTTTCTTTTCCATGCTTCAGCTGCCCTTTGTAAAAGGCAACGCTGCCGGCTTTAACCAGCCATATACTCTTGTACTATCCGAAACAATGGCGCGAAAATTCTTCCCCGCAACCGACCCGATCGGCAAAACGCTGCGGGTCGAAAACCAGCGGGACTATAAGGTCATAGGAGTAGTCAAAGACCCGCCGCCGAATGTGTCGATTCACTTCGACTGGCTGGCGCCGGTCAGCAATTGGGTAGAAAGATACCAATGGCTGAATGACTGGAGTACCTATGGCATCTCAACTTTTGTAGAATTGCAGCCGGGGACGGATATTAATAGGGTGAATCAACAGTTGACGGCTATCCTTCGACCGAAAAACCGCCTGTATACCGGCGCTGACTGCTTCCTTCAATCCATGAACGATTGGCATCTGTATAACAATTACTCGAATGGCAAACTCGACGGCGGTGAGATCAGATTAGTACGGTTGTTCTCTGCGATTGCGTGGATCATCCTTATCATCGCCTGTATTAATTTTATGAATCTCTCGACAGCCAGGGCCGGCCAGCGGGCCCGGGAAATCGGTGTGAGAAAGACACTCGGCGCGTTGAGAAAAGCATTAATTAGCCAGTTCCTGGTAGAAGCCCTGGTCATGTCCTTTATCGCTGTGTGTCTGGCAGTCGGACTGATCTATCTTTTCCTGCCTGCTTTCAACGTGTTGGTGGAGAGACAGCTGACCTTCGATCTATCGTCTCCTGCGAATTTTGTCGGCCTGTTGGTCATCGGCGCCCTTTGCGGGTTGATAGCCGGCAGCTACCCCGCCTTCTATCTGTCTTCCTTCCATCCGGTGGCCGTGCTGAAAGGACAGCGGATCGGGCTGAACACCGGCGCCGGATTTATTCGGAAAGGGTTGGTCGTGACCCAGTTTGCTGTCTCTGTCACGCTGATTATCTGTACGGTCATCATTTACCAGCAGATACAGCATATAAAAAACCGTGACACAGGTTTTGACCGGCAACAACTGCTGTATACCTGGCTGCATGGCGACATGGCAGAACATTTTAATGCCGTGAGATCCGACCTGCTCCGCACCGGAGTCGTGAAAGACGCCGCCTTAAGTAGCAGCCCGCTGCTGGCGATGTGGATGAATACGACGTCCAGCATGCTGACTTGGGAAGGCAGTGATCCCGATAATAAAATAAAGATTTACTCTGAAGGAGTTTCTCCCGAATATCTTTCCACCATGGGCTTATCATTAAAGGAAGGTAAAAATTTTGATGCCGATATCAAGGCGGATAGCGCCCATGTGATCATCAATGAAAGCCTGGCCAGATTCATGGGCAAGGCCGGTCGGGTAGGGGGATATATAACCTATGATAAAATGTACAGGTATCAGATCGTCGGGATCGTAAAAGATTATTTATTCAATGATATGTATGGATCGGTCAGCCCGTTGATGTTAACCTGCGACCCGGAAACAAAGGCAAATTATGGTGCCCTCGATATCCGGCTAAAGTCGGGGAATAACTTATCCCCAGCGCTTGCAAAAGTAGAGGCTGTGATGAAAAACTACAACCCAGGCTACCCTTTCCGCTATTGGTTTGCAGATGAGCAGTTTGACATGCGTTTCCACGAAGAAACGCGTATTGGCAAGCTATCGGGTATATTCTCCGTCCTCGCGATCTTCATTTCCTGTCTGGGATTGTTTGGCTTGGCTGCCTATACCGCCGAGCGCCGGACGAAAGAAATAGGCATCCGTAAAGTATTGGGTGCTTCCGCGACCGGCCTGGCGGCTTTGTTATCAAAAGAATTCCTGTAGTGGGTAGCCATAGCCTGTCTGATCGCCTTCCCCCTGGCCTGGTGGGCGATGACCCGCTGGCTGGCCGATTATGCCTATCGCACCGCCATCCATTGGTGGGTGTTCGCGATAACAGGAATAGTGGCCTTGTTGGTTGCCTTGCTCACGGTCAGCATCCAGGCGGTCCGGGCAGCGCTCTCGAATCCCGTACAAACCCTGAGATCGGAATGAGCCCCGTCCCCCCTCAATACTTAAACACCCTACCCCCGGCCATGACTTCCTGTGTCTGCTCGTCGAACGTTACTTTTTCTCCCGTCCGGTAGGCGGCATTCGCCATGATCACCGCAATCGCGTGCCGGTAACCTGCCTCGATTGGCGCATTAGGTTGCTTTCGGCTGCGGACACATTCCATCCAGTTGCGGACATGCGCAGTCGTTAAAGGATCACCGCCCGTGCTGGCATCCGTCGACGCCTTTTGCCCTGCCAGTTCCGTCAGGGAAAGCTCCGGCAGCTGATTCGCCTTCATCCCCATGGCCTCAGCATATTTATCCGTCAGGCCGCCGGTTGACGATATCTTATTGGTATCGCAATTCAGCGTACCACCATTAGAATAATAGATCTCCTTGGTGTCGCCGGCGGAATTCGTCTGCCGGGAAGTGAACATGACTTGAAAGCCTGTGGTCGGATCGTTCAGCGGGCCATAGTCGAATACCGCCGTCAGCGTATCGGCGTTCTTGCGGCCATCCTTCCACGCATAGATACCGCCGTTGGCCGAGACCGAACGCGGATGGGGCAGTCCCGAGAACCAATGTACGGTATCGATCTGGTGGCTCATCCACTGCCCGGGAATAACCGAAGAATAGGGCCAAAAGAGCCGGAACTCCAGGTGCTTGCGGGCATCGAATGGCTCGTAGGGCCGATTGAGCAGGAATCGCCGCCAGTCTGTATCCTCTTCCCGCATCTGCGCCACGAGAGCAGGCCTCCGCCAGCGACCGGGCTGGTTGACATTCCAGGTCAATTCTACCATGACGATCGGCCCGAATTTGCCGGACTGGATAAAATCCGCCGCGGCCTGGTAATTGGCGCCACTCCTGCGCTGGGAACCGATCTGTACGATCTTGCCAGAGTCCTTCACCGCTTTCAGCACAGCACGGTTGTCATCCATCGTCTCGGCCAACGGCTTCTCCGTATAGGTGTCCCGTCCTGCTTTGACTGCCTCTACGGTGTGTAAAGCATGCTGAAAATCAGCCGTACTGATCATTACCGCATCGACCTCCTTAATACTGTAAAGCTCATCGTTATTCATGCAGGCCTGGATATCATGCCCGAATTTTTGGGCCAAAAAGGCCTTTCCTTCCTCCCGCCTTTTTTTCCAGATGTCCGACACTGCGATGATGTCGAAATTCAACTCCTGGTAAGATCGGAGGAAGGCAGGAATATGGTCGTTACGATGCCGGTCGGAGAATCCTACTACGCCGACGCGTACCCTGTCATTGGCGCCGATGATCCTTCGATAGCTGCTGGCGCTGAAGCCCAGCGTGCCCATATAACCGGCTACACCGGCCATCGAGCCCTGGCGGATAAAGTCCCTGCGGGTCGTTGTCATGTTGAAGTGAATTTAGGTGGGATAAATGTACTAATTTAGGTTATTGCTCACGCCAACGCCGGTAATATGACTCGTAATTTAATCACCTTAGCCTTCCTCCTGTTATACTTTACTGCCCTGCATGCGCAGCCTCTCCCTATCGCCATATCCTCCGACTCTGCACATCGCACTGTCAGCATTACTGCTGATGGAGCCCCTTTTGCCACATTTCTTTATCCCGATACGCTCGAAAAGCCCGTGCTTTACCCGATATACGCTCCCGATGGCCAATTGATCACCCGTGGATTCCCGCTTGCGCCGCGGCCGGGTGAACCCGTCGATCATCCTCATCATCTCGGCCTCTGGTTTAACTATGAGAACGTCAACGGCCTCGATTTCTGGAACAACTCGTATGCCATCCCCGCCGCCAAAAAATCCCAGTATGGCTGGATCCGGACCGACAGGGTTTTTGCGGGCCATAAAAACATCCTCCGCTATACAGCCCGCTGGACCGACCAGCAACAGCATGCCCTTCTGCACGAGGTGACAACCTACCAGTTCAGTGCCACCCGGCAGGAAAGGATCATCGATCGGACAACCGTCCTCACCGCCGATATCGACGTCAGCTTCCCCGATGCCAAGGATGGCGTGCTGGGAATGCGCGTCACGAAAGAGCTGCAGATACCCTCCAACACTCCCGGTGAATTTGTAGACGACAAAGGAAATATAACAAAAGTAGCCGCCGGTAATACCCCCGATATCAACGGTAACTATCTGACCAGCGAAGGCAAAACCGGCGACAGCGCATGGGGTACCCGCGGCCGGTGGTGCATGCTATACGGTAAAAAAGGGACGGATACCCTTAGTATTGCCATCATTGATTATCCTGGTAACCCCGGCTATCCCACCTATTGGCATGCCCGCGGCTACGGGTTGTTTGCCGCCAATCCCCTTGGACAAAAGATCTTCAGCCAGGGTCGGCAGACCCTCAACTTCCAATTGAAAAAAGGACAATCCGCCACTTTCCATTATCGTATAGTCATAGCTGCCGGTGATCACCGGCTGTCTACCGACCAGATCAGGCAACTGGCCGACGTTTCCCAACCGGTTCCCGGTAAGGCAGCTGAAAAATGAGTGGTGCAGGCTTAAAAAAACTTAATTTTGTCCCTGTTAACCTAAAAATTGAATAAAAATGAACTCCAAGAATCTGACCTTAATTATCATATTGCTGGTGATACTCCTCTTCGGCGGGTGCGCATGTGGCCGGTATAACGGTCTCGTCACGTCCGACCAGGTTGTCAAAACGGCCTGGAGCGATGTTGAGACCAACTATCAGCGCCGTACCGATCTTTATAACAGTGTCATCAAGGTCATCGAAGGATCAGCCAACTTCGAAAAATCCACGCTGACGGCGGTCATCGCCGCCCGCGCCAACGCAACGGCCGTCCATGTGGATGTCAATGACTCCGCCTCGCTCTGTCAATACCAGCGCGCCCAGGCCCAGTTGCAGGGCTCCTTCAGCCGACTCATGGCCGTCGCGGAAGCTTATCCCGATCTCAAGACGACGCAGCAGTTCCAGAATTTTCAGACCCAGATCGAAGGCACGGAGAACCGCATCAATGTAGCCCGTCGCGATTTCAACGCTGCCGTGCAAGACTATAATCTGAAAGTCAAGACGTTCCCCAACAATATCTTTGCTGGCATCTTTGGCTTTCATGAGAAACCCTATTACAAATCGGATCCTGGCAGCGAGAACGCCCCGGATATTCACTTCGATATTAAATAACAGCATGGCTATCCCCTTCCTCAAGCGTAAACCGCTGTTGACTGCCGCCGAAAACCAGCAGATTGTTGCTGCCATCGGGCGGGCCGAGCACAAGACCAGTGGCGAGATCCGCGTCTTCGTGGAAAGCCGGTGCCGATTCGTAAATCCGCTGGACAGGGCGGCAGAGATCTTTGCCGGGCTGAAAATGGATCAGACTGCGCAACGGAATGCCGTGCTGGTTTATGTAGCCCTGAAAGACCGGCAGCTGGCGCTTTATGGAGACAAGGGTATTCATGAGAAGGTAGGCAGCGAATTCTGGAGTGAGCGGGTCCGAATGATCCTGTTTCATTTTTACAAAGAGAACTATGCGGAAGGCATTGCCAGGGTCGTCGGTGAGATCGGAGAAGCGCTTCGCACCCACTTCCCTTATGACAAAGACACTGATATTAATGAGTTGCCTGACGACATCGTCTATGGAAGGTAAAGGGAACCCAATCATCAAGTTAACGGATGCCATGAAGAAAATTCTTTCCATATTGTTGTTGTCCGCTCTTTCCGCGGGACAAGCGCTTTTTGCCCAGCAAGTCCCCGCCCGGCCCGATCCGCCACGGCTGGTCAACGATATTGCCCATGTAATGACGGAAGACCAGGTGTCGGCGCTGGAGCGTAAGCTGGATGCCTATGACGACAGCACTTCCAATCAAATCGTCATTGTCACGGTGCCTACCACCGGGGATTATTCCATCGAGGACTATGCGCTGAAGATCTTACGGGACTGGGGGGTTGGGAACAAAAAGAATAACAATGGCGTCGTCGTCCTGGCTGCCATTCAGGATCGTAAAGTCACCATTTCAACCGGTTATGGGCTGGAAGGCGCCATTCCGGATATTACCGCCAAATCGATCATCGACAATTCGATCGTACCCAATTTCAAGGGGGGCAGTGATGATAATTATTACCGTGGCCTCGATGGGGCGGTCGATGACCTCATTAAAGCGGCAGCCGGCGAATACAAGGCTCCGCAGGGATATGCACAGCGCGGGCGGCATTCCAATGGTTGGGGGGGGAATATTATCGGGCTGATTGTCATTATCTTTATTATCATCATTTTCGTCTCCCGCGGCAGAGGGGGCGGGGGAGGAGGAGGCGGCCTTTTTGGCGGCAGCGGCATCCTGCCCTTCATCATCGGTGACATGATAGGCAGCAGCATGCGGGGCGGCGGCGGTGGCGGCGGTGGCTGGTCAGGCGGCGGTGGTGGTGGTGGCTTCGGGGGGTTTGGCGGCGGCAGCGGCGGCGGTGGTGGCGCCAGCGGCAGTTGGTAAATAATTAAAAAGCCCCGGATCGATCCGGGGCCTTCTTTTTGAAGACGTTATTGATCGGCTCGTTCATTTGTTTTCCGCCGCCAGCTTGGTATTAATATAATCCGCCTGATCTGCCAGGCCCGCTGCCTGTTTGTGTTTGGCAATTCCTTTCAATGCATTGTTAAAATAGGGATCGGTCTGCCCGCGGTAGGCCTGGGGGATCGCCTCCTTAAACTTGATCAGCAGATCCACTCCTTTTTTGAGCTTGTCCGTATTGGTGACTTTGATCAACAGGCTGGCATAAGGCATCAGGAACTCGAACTTATTCTGACTCACCGGCATCTTGTCAAAATTATCCGATATCACATCGAAGTCGTTCTCACTGCCGAATTTGATCAGCACACCCGAAATCGCAGCTGACAACTCTCCTTTGGCGGGTGCTTTCATCAGCTGTCTGGCCACGGAGAGAGCCTTGGTGCTATCGATTTGCGCAAGGGCTTCCAGTGCATTGCCCGACACGGTATAGGAAGAGTCGCTTGTGGCCTTAAGGAACAACGGTTCGTAAGTGGGATTACCATAGCTGCCCAGCAATTCGATAGCTTTGGCCTTCACCACGCGGCTGGGATCATGAGTGGCCACCTCCGCAATCAGCGGCTCGAATTCCTTGGCAACGACGTCCCTTTTCAGATCCAGTTTGGATAAAGTATATGACCTTAGTTTATAGAATCGGTCCTTTAAACCTGCCTTCAGCAGGTC
>PMUF01000530.1:7872-12577 GCA_003167015.1 Chitinophagaceae bacterium
GTGCTGTAGGCGAATGTGAAAGTGTCTGTCTTATCCTCGATCCACACATTATGACGAGTCTTCGTCGGGCCCTCATAGACATCTATGGCGACAGGTAGTTTAAATATTTTCCCGGTCTCCTGCGTTTGGTTGACAATAACCTGCACTTTCCCGGCAGCATCGTTGTATACATAATCAATTGTCAGCTTGGGATGTCCGCTGCCGTAATACCATTGATTCCAGTACCAGTTGAGATCTTCGCCGGTAACGTCTTCGAAGGCAAGTCGCAGTTCCTGTGCCTCTGCGGATTTGAACCGGTAAGTATTGAGGTAGAGGTTGAGCGACTTGAAGAAGGCGCTATCGCCCACATAATTTCGCAGCATATTCAGGATACGGCCGCCTTTCGGATAACTAACCTGGTCGAAGACATCTTCTTTGTCTTTGTAATAGAACCGGACGAGGTTCTTATCTGCATTTTCCGGTTGCTGCAGGTAGCTTTCGATACCGGCATAATTGACAGCATCGCCGGCGTCTTTACCATACTTGTGCTCATTCCAGAGGGTTTCACTATAATCTGCAAAGGATTCGTTGAGGGTAATATTGCTCCAACTTTCACAGGTCACCAGGTCGCCGAACCAGTGGTGAAACAACTCATGAGCGATAACGTCCTCCCATTGGTTGCCGTCGGTTAGTTCGCGGGCATCCTGCTGGGCTTGTTCGCCGTGGAGCGTACAGGTCGTATTTTCCATGGCGCCGCTAACATAGTCACGGCCGACGATCTGGTCATATTTCGGCCAGGCGTAATCGACGCCGGTGATCTTGGAATAGAAAGCGATCATTTCCGGCGTATGGCCGAAGATCCTGCGAGCTACCGGAGCGTATTCTTTTTCCACATAGTACGCCACTTCCTTGCCTTTATAAGAATCTTTGATGATGGAGAAGTCGCCGACACCCATGAAGAAGAGGTAGGGGGCGTTCGGTAAATCCAATTTCCAGTCATCGGTGCGGGTGCCGTCTCCGTTGTTTTTCTGACTGACCAGCAGGCCATTGGACAGGGTGACGTATTTGGAAGGGACCGTCATGATGATTTCTTCCGTGGTTTTCTGGTCGGGCTTATCGATGGTTGGGAACCAGACCGAATTGGCCTCCGTTTCACCCTGCGTCCAGATTTGGGTCGGTTTGTCTTTTTCCGTTCCCTTCGGATTGATAAAATACAATCCTTTCGCATCTGTGATGGCGGCGCTGCCGGCATGAACTTTCAGTTCGTTAGGTTTGGCGGTATAGCTGATGTAAAGGGTATATTTTTCGGTGTACTTGTAGGTCCTATCCAGGTGGATGTGCAGCATCATGCCGTCGTAGTCATATTTTAGGGGGACATTATGTCCTTCCTTGACCATTTCAATGGCATGGATATCCATTCCTTTGGCATCCAGGGACAGCGTATCCGTAGGATAGAAATGAGGCTTCAATGACACCCATTCTTTGCCGTACATATAGCATTTGTCGTAGTCGAACTTAACATCCAGCTTGGTGCTGATCAGATCGTCATATTTGGTAGCTGCAGCGCGATAGAGCTTTTTCCAGGAGTCGTCTCCTGGGGACTGGGCTTCCTGTGCGCGAACCAGAAAGCTAAAAAATAGCAAGCACGCTGCGAGAACAGAGGGTTTGAATGGCATCACGTTCATATTAATTATTTATTTTCAGGCGATAAAGATAATTGTTGACCCGGTTACGGGAGATAAAATTGTATAAAAGGTAGCTCTCGCGGGAATCTACCCAATTACCGGGAATACAATCCCCCCTCGCAGGCCGCTTACCTACCTGCTACCCATTTCACCCGGCTTCGCTACCCGGTTTGTATGAGAATTATTCAATAAATGTATCCAGCGGCTAATCTGTTCACTAGCGTTTTTCTTACCTTGCAGTATAATTTACTCCATCCCATGTCAAAGCTTGGTCTGGTTATCGTATTGATTTTGATGGCAGGCAGGACCTATACACAGGATTACTTCGTGCTGATTGAGGCCGATAACGGGCAGCCCTTCTACGTTCGTGTCGATAGCCAATTATATAGCTCTTCCGCCCATGGGCACTTGATTCTTTCGCAGCTGAAGGATAGTTCATATATCATCACTATCGGATTTCCGGGTCAGGTTTTCCCCGAGCGTCAGTTTTCCTTTAATGTTCATCAAAATGACCATGCCTTCCGGTTGAAAAATGAAGATGAGAAAGGGTGGTGGCTTATCGACGATGGGGGACAGGAATTACCAATGGTTAGTGGAAATAATGGAGGGACCAGCGCCCGGATCCCCGGTATCAAAAAAGACGATGCTTTTTCCAGGCTAATGGCCGATGTGGTAAAGGATACGGCTGTTATGTACAGTACATATACGATAGAGCAGGCGACCCCATCACCTGTCGCCGTAGCTTCCGTTGCTGCTGCCCCGGTCACCCAGACGTCTGCCAATGCCGCACCTGCCAGTGACTCCCAGGCCCTGACCATTGGTCGGCCGGCTGATACAAGCGTGTCGACAGGCCGTGTCACCCGTGATTCCTCCGCCATGTCTGTTATCCGGCCTGCACGCGACTCCTCCGCCCCTCACTCCATCGATCCCACTGCCGCCATTCGCCCCGTCGACTCAACCGTAGCTGCCGGCGGGTCCAGGGATACCAGCCTCGCCGTTCACCCTGTCGTCGCACTTCCCGTAGATTCCGGCATAACTCCTGCGGCCGACTCCGCAGCCAGTCATACCGTCAGTACTCCGCTCTACCGGCCGATTCCGCGGAAGGATACTGCCACGACTGCCGTACCTGTAGTTTCCACGACTGCTGCCCCTGGTGTACCTCTTGCCTCCACGGCCTCACCTCTTTATAGGGCGACCGGGGTGACCATGCTGACCGAACATCGATCTTCCCGGTCCCTCCGGCAGGTGTATACAGACCATGACTCCAGCGGGAAGGCCGATACTGTTGTCATTATCATTCCGTTAGACACCCCGGCCCAGACCGGTCACCCTGCTGTTGCTTCATTTATTCCCCGGGCGGCCCATATGACCGACAGCGGCCACCTGACCGTTCCCCAGGGCCACGACCGCAATCCGGACACGCCCGCCCTCAGTCCGGCCAGGACTTCGACCAAATCGACCCTCCCCTTCGTCAATTCCGATTGCCATAATTTTGCCGCCGATTATGACGTGGACAAGCTGAGGGTTAAAATGCTGGAATCTGCCAAGGATGACGACCGAATACTAGCCGCGCGCAAAGTCTTTAAAACGAAATGTTTCAGTACCCGCCAAATAAGGGCGTTGAGCGAAGTGTTCACTACCGATGCGGCCAAGTTCAAGTTCCTGGAGGCCGCCTATCCCTTTGTGTCCGATGACCATTTTGCAGAGCTATCGAACCTGCTGGCCGACCCGGTGTATAGCGGCAGGTTCCGGGCGATGACCGACCATCCCTGATCCGGTGGATACCCTTCAACCACCCCACAACGCTTCCGCTTCTAAGATCGGCCGCGCCCTCGCGCGTCCTCTCCTTATCTTTGCACTTTTCAAGCGATCAGCCCATATATGCTCAGAACCTTCTTGGAAGTCGCCTACCGAGGCACCCACTACAGCGGATTCCAGATCCAGGACAACGCCTCCTCTATCCAACAGGAAGTGGAAAAAGCATTGGAGATCGTTTTCCGCCAGCCCATCACGCTAACGGGTTCCTCCCGGACCGATACCGGCGTACATGCACTTCAAAACTATTTTCACTTTGATTATGAGGGATTTATAGACAAACGGGTACTTTATAATATCAATGCCATCCTTCCTCCTGACATCGTGCTGAAGGATATCCAGCCTGTGGCATCCGATGCTCACTGCCGCTACGATGCGTTGAGTCGCGAATACCGGTATTATATTTATCGCACCAAGAACCCTTTTCTGGCTGACCGTGCCTGGTTTTTCCCTTATACCCTCGACCGGGACAACCTTGCCGCTGCTGCTGCCCTTATCCCACAATTCGAAGATTTCACCACTTTTTCCAAACGGAATACGCAGGCAAAGACCCGCCTCTGCACGGTACTGGACAGCGGTTGGCAGGAGGAAGGAGAATGCCTGGTTTACCGGGTAGTTGCCAACCGTTTTTTGCGGGGTATGGTGCGCGGATTGGTGGGTACAATGTTGCAGGTTGGCAGGGGAAAGATCAGCGTGGAAGAATTTGCTGCCGCCATCGGGAAGAAAGACAATCAGTTGGCGGATTTTTCTGCGCCTGGGCATGGTCTTTTCCTTTTTCGCGTATCCTTCCCTGATAGTATTTTCAAGAGCGCTTTATAGATCATCTATGCCAGTGGTCAGGACAGCGGGATGGTTCATTTGATGCAGGATGTTAACAAAACGTTTAAATAGACTGTCAATTCCCTCAGGGCGACCGTATATTTTTTATTGCCTCGAAAGCCTTGACAGACGGGCGTTTCATTCGGTGGAGCAAAAATAGAATCAAAAAATATTTGGCGACAAGGTACAACTGCCTATCTTTGCAACCCGAATTGAAAAAGAGAAGACGGCGAAGAAAGAAAAAGAGGAGAAAAGATGAGCGTGTAAGAGTAGAGTGACTATAGAAGTTAATTCAATATCGGTTTAGTTCTTTGCAAGGGGCGACGGAAAGTGGGAATAGCAGGTTGGAAAAAAGTGAGAGAAAAAGTTTGTTGATAAGGATACACGTCGTATCTTTGCCGTCCGCT
>PMUF01000528.1 GCA_003167015.1 Chitinophagaceae bacterium
TCAAAGCGAATATCATCTTTCCCGGGGGTATAGCGTCACTATTCACGGTACCATGAGCATCCACAATTGGGTGGAAACAATAGGCGAGGTGACCGGGGACATGGTGGCCGGCCGGCATGCCGGTGGCAAGACATATAAGGCCCTCAAGGTCGATGCCAATCCGCAGATCACCTTCCTGCTCGACCATCCAGTTACAGTTTTGCCGTTCAGGAAGGGAGAGACGCCCATAGCACTGGCGGGGCATCTGACACTGGCCGGCGTGACCAGGTCTGTGGCTCTTTTAGTTGACTATTTCGAGGTCGCGGCCGATAGCATGCGATTCGAAGGCCGACAAACGATCAAAATGACCGATTTCGGGGTGAAACCTCCTTCGGCCCTGTTCGGGACGTTGAAGGCCGGATCTGATATCACTATTTATTTTAAAACAGTTTTTACAATTTTATCAAAATGAATTCAATTAGAGTCGCCGGTATCTTATGGGTTTTATTGACGATGGTTGGATTTTCAGCCTCTGCGCAACACCAGGCCATGCAATATTTCCGGCCCAATGACCAGCGGGGCATCAATGTGTTCGAGACTAAAAAGGACGATACCACTTCATTCAATCATTTAAAAGTAAAGGTCGGCGGCAATTTCGAGCAGAGCTACCAGATGTTACGGGATAAGAATACGGCCTTACCGATGACAGAGACGGGGTTCACCGGCAATGTCAACAGCCTGATACCGCTGACCAATGGATTCGACCTGGCTATGGCTAACCTCAATATCGACGCCCAGCTGGCAGACGGTATCCGGGTCAACCTGACGGCCTACCTGGCTTCCCGGCACCATGAAGACACCTGGGTGAAAGGCGGCTATATCCAGTTCGACAAACTGCTGTTCCTGCATAGCCGGCTGGTCGATACGCTGATGAAGAGCTTTACCATCAAGATCGGGCAGTTCGATGTGGACTATGGTGATCAGCATTACCGCCGGACAGACGGGGGTAATACCATTTACAATCCGTTTATTGAAAATTATATCATGGATGAATTCGCTACGGAGCTGGGGGGCGAAATCTATTACCATCATTCATCCGGTTTATTCCTGATGGCGGGAGTAACCAACGGCGAATTGGACCCCACCGTCGTGGCAGCGACAAAGATCGATTCAGCCACCGGCCGGGTGAATCACTATGCACCGGCTTTCCAGGGCAAACTGGGATTTGACAGGCAGATCAGCACCGACTTCCGGTTCCGGCTGACGGGCTCGGTCTACAGCGATAAAAGTGCCAACAGCAATACCCTGTTCGGAGGGGACCGCACCGGTTCGCATTACTTCTATGTCATGGAAAATCAAAACGTGGCGAATGGGACCGTGATCTCAGATGAAAACGATTACAGCCCTTTTTCGGGCCGTTTGAATCCCGGCTTCAGCGAAGAGGTCAATACTTTCATGATCAATCCTTTTTTGAAGTATAAGGGGCTGGAATTTTTCGGTACCTACGAAAATGCAAAGGGAAGGACCATTACGGAAGCTACCGAGCGCCAGGCCATTCAGTATGCGGCTGACCTGATTTACCGGTTCCCAGCCCATACCGAGAACTTTTGGGTCGGCGTACGATACAACACGGTAAAGGCCGGCCTGCAGGGCTATACACAGGATGTCACGATCAACCGGGACGTGGCTTCCGCTGGCTGGTTTTTGACGAGGAATATCATGCTGAAGGCGGAGTATGTTCACCAGGAATACCTGCATTATCCCGACACCAATATTTTAAACGGCGGCAAATTCTATGGGACGATGCTGGAAGCATCTATTGCCTTTTAAATAATTACGATTAACCGTTATCTTTTCTGTGAAAAAAACCTGCCGCCTGATGATTCGGGCGGCAGTTCTTATTTATCCGGGTCTGGTTACAACCGGTTCGTAAAGTAATCCCTGACGAAAGCATGCTGCTCATTTTGGGTCATTTTATCAGAATCTTTCGTTTCAAGCTTTATTTTTTCAAATTGATGGTCGGCCCTTAAAAGGTTCAATAGCTCGATCTTGGCATTGGTGGGGCCAAAAAGGAGGACATCCTGGAAGTTGCGGATAATATCCCCCAGTTTTTTGTAGTACTCATGTTGGGACTGCTGCTCTTTGTTATGCATGCCGTCCTCGCTCTTGCTCAAACTCTGTTCTTTCTCACGGTGAGAGAAGGGATTGGAGATAATGTCTGTCGTAATGGGATCGGTGGTGAATTCCATTAAATGGGCATTGGCATGATCCATCCATATGCCCAGATTTTTCGCTTTGGGATGAGCTGGAAAGAAATCGGAATTTTTGGGAGTTGTCATTATTTTGTAATGGTATTAATTGCGTTTTTGAGATCAGTACGGATGAGGAAAAAAAGGCTCATATAAATACTTGGCCAGGATAAAAAGCCAGGTGATCTGCAGTTGGAGGGTCATAGGCATATATAACGCAATATCCCTGCCACAAGCTGTTTGGGCAGCAGGTGAGAAGATTGGCCAGGTGTGAATTTTACAATTGTCGCGCGGATATGTATAATAGTGCCGGCTGGGAAATGGGGACCTTTAGGGTTAAATGATCATCGGAGGTTTATCATGAAAAGTAAAAACATTTTTGGTGGATTTATCTTTGTCGTTTTATTTGGTCTCGGCCTGGTCGGGGCCTATGTCGTCGATAATCCTGCCGACAGGACAGCAAGCATCATCATCGGCGTCGGTAGTTTTCTGCTGGCCTTGTTGGTGTCTTCCTCGATCAAAATAGCCGATCCCTGGGACAGATCGGTGGTATTGCGGCTGGGCCATTTTCACTCCCTCCGGGGGCCGGGTCTGTTCTTCATCGTTCCCATCCTGGATACCATTCCCTATTGGATCGATACCCGGGTGATCACGACGGCCTTCAAGGCGGAAAAGACACTGACCAAAGATACCGTTCCGGTGGATGTGGATGCGGTGTTGTTCTGGAAGGTGATGGACCCTAAAAAAGCGGCGCTCGAAGTGGCGGACTACCTCAGCGCGATCAGTTGGGCTGCGCAGACGGCCTTACGTGATGTGATCGGTAAGACGATGCTGTCTGACATGCTGGAAGGACGGGATAAGATCAGCAGCGTGCTGCAGACAATCATCGACGAACGCACCGAACCCTGGGGTATCCATGTTAATTCCGTGGAAGTAAAGGATGTGCTGATCCCACCCGCACTGGAAAATGCTATGTCTATGCAGGCACAGGCGGAAAGGGAACGCCAGGCAAGGGTGATCCTCGGGGATTCCGAACGGCAGGTAGCCGAGAAGTTCGGTGAAGCCGCGCTGACCTATGCCAACAATCCCGTGGCTTTGCATTTGAGGGCAATGAATATGCTGTATGAAGGGTTGAAACAGAATGCGACCATTGTCATCGTACCTAGTTCAGCCGTAGAAACCATGGGTTTAGGCGGCATGGCCGGGTTGACTGCGCTGACGATGGGCATCGGGCAGGATAAGGAGAATAAGGAAAAAGGGACGATTGCGAGGGCGGACGCGGAGTGAAATCCTCCACACCCCCGCCGGAAGCAGGGAAAAAGCCGGACGTGCCGTCGACAGGCCTTACAAGTGAGGAGGCCAGTACACGGCTGACGAAATTCGGCCCGAATGCGATGCCGGACACTAGCGTGCATCCTCTGCGCATGGCACTTGAAAAATTCTGGGCGCCTGTTCCCTGGATGCTGGAAGCTGCGATTGTGCTCGAACTGGTCCTTGGCAAATATGTAGAAGCTTCAATTATTGCGACTCTGCTGGTATTCAACGCCGTTCTCGGATGGTTTCAGGAGAGCCGGGCCCAGGCCACGCTCGCCGCATTAAAATCCCGTCTTGCACTGACCGCATCCGCCCTACGCGACGGGTTGTGGAAAACCGTGGCGGCGTCCGATCTGGTGCCCGGTGATGTGGTCAAGCTCTCGCTTGGCGGCGTAGTAGCCGCCGATGTGAAGCTCACCGGCGGGGAAGTCCTGCTCGATCAATCGATGCTGACCGGAGAATCGGTACCCATCGAAGCCGGCGGCGGCGTTCAAACTTATGCCGGGGCCTTGATCCGGCGGGGCGAAGCGGAGGCCGAAGTCACCGCAACCGGCGCTCACACCAAATTTGGCCGTACGGCGGAACTGATCCGTACCGCCCACGTGGTCAGTACTCAGCAGAAGGCGGTCCTGCGAGTGGTTCGCAACCTGGCTATCTTTAATGGCATCATGATCGTAGTAATGGTTACCTATGCCTGGTTTCTTAAAATGCAGGTCGCCGAAATCATTCCGCTTGTCCTGACGGCTATTCTGGCATCTATACCCGTTGCGCTGCCGGCCACTTTCACCCTGGCTTCGGCGATCGGCGCGCGCGCCCTGGCAAAACTGGGTGTCCTCCCGACCCGCCTCTCGGCGGTGGATGAAGCGGCATCGATGGTTGTCCTGTGCGCTGATAAGACCGGCACATTAACCCAAAATGCGCTGACAGTGACGACGATTCGTCCGATGCCCGGCTTCGACGAAGCGC
>PMUF01000336.1 GCA_003167015.1 Chitinophagaceae bacterium
CAGTGCGCCACGGCCTGGTAGCCGGCAAACGCCGCCGTCAGCCGGTCCGTCTCGTCCAGGCCCGCGGCAACGAAGCGGGCGTTGGGCAATTGCTGAATCGCCGGGCAGGTCTGATCGTGTCCGCGCGCGATCAAAACAACTTCGTGGCCCTCGCTGGCCAGCGCCCGCGCAATCGAGCGCCCGACAAATCCTGTGCCGCCGGTGATCGCAATTCTCATCGCGTCGCTCCCTTCCACGCGGCCAGCGCATAGACAATCGGCAGATAGATGAAGGCCGCGTTCGTGGCATGGTAGCCCAGGCGAAAATACTTGTTGACCAAGTACGGCCGCACATCGAAAACGAACGTGGCGGCGACAAGCCGCAAAGTCCAGAAGGCGGTCAGAAACACGCAAATCGCGCGGGCCAACGCGGCGCCGGACGCCAGTTCTCCCGCGAAAACCACCGTCAGGGCGCCGAAACTGACCAGGCACAAACCGATGAACGTGTAGTAAACCCAGAACAGCCGCCGGATGAATTCTGGCAGCGGCGTCAGATATTCGCGCAGATGAACCGCTCTTGGCATCAGCGCTCCCGCGCAGATCAATCCCAGGTGCATCGCGCCCGCGATTTGGAGGAGAAGGGTCAATGACGGTGTTTTCATGATGTTTTCCTTTCAGGTTGCGCCGATAGCTCGAAGCATCGGCAAAATGACGTTGCGGACGAAAGCGGGATGGAACAGCCAATACGAATACCCTGGTACAGGTTGGTATAGCCGGTATTGGTATCCTGGGCAAAATATACGCTCAACCGCGGGTCTTTGTAGCCTACCATATAGGACTGAATAGAAGCATTCATCGAATTATCCCCATAGCTGGACGTGATCTGGTTGTAGTCATTGCCATTGGCCTGGCTGGCGAATACAGTTGCATCGTCTGCCGCGGTGGTCATCACGCCGCCGCTATTGGATAGGGCTTTTTCCGCCTGGGCCTGGGCGGTAGCCGGATCGATCTTCACGATATGCATGGCCAGCCGGAGACGCAATGAATTGGCGAATTTCAGCCATTCAGCATAGCTGCCGCCATAGATCGCATCATAGTTGGCGAGCGGAGCGGCAGTGGGATTAGCGGCGATGAAGGTCTGGAGGTTAGCAACGGCGGTATCGAGCTGCGCGAACATTTGCGTGTAAATGGATTGCTGACTATCATAAGGTACGCTGGTGAGGGAGGTACCTACTTTGCTATAAGGCACCGGGCCGAACTTATCGGTGATCCGGTCGATGGCTTCCACCTCTACGATCAGCGCAATCGCCCAGTAGTCGGGATTGGTAATTTGTACACCGGACTTCGCCACTTTATTTTTGATGGGACCGAGGAGGTTGGTATAGATGCTGTTGAAGGCTTCGGTATTCCAGCCGTCGATGAAGACATAGTTGGCGTTGTCCAGCGCCAGGCCAAAGGTCTGGTCGGGCATGGCGTAGCCGCAATAATCATCTGCATTCAGGTTCTGACCGGTCTGGTAGCCATCGTCGGTCATGTACATGATCTCCTGTTCGAGGGGAATGAAGAGTGTTGCGATATTCAATTGAGAATTGGGGATACCTGTGGGGTCGGTATCGAAACTATCGAATTTTTTTGTACACCCGCCCAGGGCTACTGCCAGCAAGGCAAACAAGGCGATATATCTATATTTATTCATGGTTGATATTTTTTAGAATAACAGGTTAAGCTTCAGGCCAAAATTGCGTGCTACGGGCTGGTTGAACACATCTACCCCGCCAAGACCGTTGCCAGTGGAACTCGTAGCCTCGGGATCATAGGGCGCTTTCCGATAGAAGTATATAAGGTTCCTGCCTGTCAGCGAGAGGCGGAGGCTTTTCACTGCGCTGCCCTTCACCGTCCAATTGTAGCCCAAAGAGGCTTCCCGTAAACGGACCACCGTCGCGCTATAGACATATTCGCCCAACGTTGCATTACGACCGCCGATGAAGGTATACCAGTTCTTAGGATCGATCTCGGTAACGGTCTTACCGGTCGTCTGATCCACGCCGTAGATGCTGACATAGCCCTTATCGCGGGCCTGGCCACTGACTTTGGAGACGCCATAATAGTCGAGCATGCCCTGCATCACGGAGACCACCTGGCCGCCGAATTTACCGTCGACGAGGAAGTTCAGGTTGAAATTCTTATACGTAAACCCGTTGTTCCATCCCAGCTGCCATTTTGGAGCGGGATTGCCCACATCCGAATAGCCGTTCAGCTGGCCATTGCCCTGCTGCGGAAAATAGTTACCGCTGCCGTCGGGATTGAGGAGCAGCCTCCCCGTGGCATCTTTCGCCAGGGTCTGCACATAAATGTCACCGTATTGGCCGCCTTTGGCGACATAGGTATCGTAGTTATTATTTCCGGGTGTGAGGTCTACGAGGTTGATGCCGTCTTTGGAATCGATATCGATAACCTTATTGACATTCTTTGAATAATTGACAGTGGTATTCCACGTAATGGGTCCGTGATTGATCAGATTATACCCGACTGTGAGCTCGATACCTCTGTTCTGGATGTTGCCGGCGTTGACATTCCCCGAGGAATAGCCGCTGGCGGCCAGGGGAACGATAGAGATATCCTGGTCGTAGGTGTTCGTTTTGTACCAGGTGAAGCTGGCGGTAAGGTTGTCATTGAAGAAGCGGGCATCGAATCCGGCCTCTGAGGCTTTTGTCTGTTCAGGCTTGAGGCTGGATGGCGCCGTGCCGTTGAGGACCGTATTGCTGCCCGATGCGGTATTGACGGGATTGGTCTGGTACTGGCTCGCGGTGTTACCTACCTGCGAATAGGACCCTCTTATTTTGGCGAAGCTGATGACCTGGGGAAGATCAAGCATCTTCGTGAGGATAAAGTTGAGGCCTACGGAAGGATAGAAGTAATGATCGTCCGGGGTGAAAGCCAAGTTGGAGGACCAGTCGTTCCTGGCGGACAAGGTCAGGAAAATCATGTCTTTCCAGGAGACGTTGGCATTGCCGAACACGGATTGTACCTGGTTGTGATAAGGCTGGTCGGTATTTACGTTGCTGCCATAGGAGGGGCTGGTGTTGCCGAGCGATACGGCGGGCGCCACTTCGATATTCTGAATAGTGAAGAGGTTGGGAAAGAAAAGGCCATGGCCCTGACCGGCATAGGGTCCCCAGTTGATACCGCTGGTGACATTGTCGGTGATGCTGGCGCCGATGACTCCATCCACTTTAAGATTTGCGGAGACGGGGATATTGAAGTTGCCGAGGATACAGCCGTATTCCTGCTGGAGGGTTTGCTGGAATCCGTTCCAGGAGCCATTGCCGTTTGGCGCTGCGAGAGGCGGCAGGGTACCGGCCCAATATTTCTGATCGCCGTCGTCGTCAGTGCGGTCGACATTACCGCGTACCTGCAGACTGAACCAGGGGACGAAATCATATTTCACGCTGACATTGACGATGAAGCGGTTGCGGGCATCTTCATTGGTATTGCGGTTGATGATCCACCAGGGATTCTGCTGCACGTCTTCGATGAACGGCCAGTTCTGGGTGGGGGCGCCGTTGCCACCTACGGCAGGCGGCACCTGATAGTTCTTATACTGAGCGATATTCATTCCACGGGGGAAAAAATACAACCCGGTGAGGGGATTGGAATAGAAGCCGATAGCGGGGCTATTGTTAAGCTTCTGGGTAATATAGTTGACATTCCCGTCTACGGTGAGTTTGTTGTCGAGGAACTTAGCTGTCTCGTGGAAGTTGAAGTTGTTCCTTTGCAGCTTGTTCTCGGGTTCGACGCCGCGGGCATCGGTGTTGGTATAGGAAAAATAGGTCTGCGCTATTTCCGATCCGCCGGACAGGGCGACAGTGTTGGTGAGGTTGGTACCGGTCTGGAAGAACTGTTTGAGGTTATCGGGTGCGCTGGTGATGGTGGGTCCCCAACTGTCGACGGCGCCGGCGGATGTTTCGCCGTAGTGGCTCTGGAATTGGGGCAGGTATGCGTTGTGGTCCATCGAGGCAGACGAGTTGACATTTATACTGGTCCTTCCTGCGTGTCCTTTTTTGGTGGTGATGACGATGACGCCGTTAGCGGCCTGGCTGCCATAGAGTGCGGCGGCGGAAGCGCCTTTGAGGACAGTAATGCTCTCGATATCCTCGGGGTTGAGGTTAGAGATACCGTCACCGCCTTCCGGGTTGCCGCCGTAGGTATTGCTGCCGGGCTGGCCGAAGGGGTTACCGTTGTTGGAGATGGGCACGCCGTCGATGACATACAGCGGTTGGTTGTTACCGCTGGTCGACCGGTTACCTCTGAGGATCACTTTAACGGAGCCGCCGATACCGGAAGCGCTGGGGTTGATGGTCACCCCGGCGATCTTTCCGTTGAGCGAATTCATGAGATTGTCGGTCTTTGCCGTCGTGAGCTCTGCACCGCCGATCTGCTGGGTCGAATAGGTCAGGGATTTCTCGGAGCGTTTGATCCCGAGGGCGGTGACGACGACTTCATTCAGATTTTTGTTGTTGTTGGCCAGTTCGACGGCCAGTTCGCCATTGTCGGTAATAGAGATCTCTTTGGAGGCATGGCCGACATAGGAGAAGACCAGCACGTCGCCTTTTGCTGCTTCGACGGTGAAGCGGCCTTCGGCATCGGTGCGGGCGGCCCTGGAGGATCCTTTGATCGTGACGGTAACGCCCGCCAGCGGCTGGCCCGTCTCATCCTTGACGATCCCTTTGATGGGGCCGGCGAAGCCGGGGATGCCCGCATGGGAGAGCAAGGGGATGAGGAGCATCAGGAACAGGAATTTTCGCATTTGCATCAGTTTTTGGTTGTTAATATATAAAGCATTCGTTCGCG
>PMUF01000438.1 GCA_003167015.1 Chitinophagaceae bacterium
CTCTGCCCCTGCAACTGGAAAAAGGGCGAAGAGACGCTGACCACACAGCTCAGCCTGAACTAATCAGCGGCGTGTATTAAAAAAATTGAGACCGCCCCATCGGGGCGGTCTCTCACTAAAAAGCCCATCATCATATGAGCACAATAGCCACTATTCAGAACGAAACCTTCCAGAACCTGCTCAACGAGCTTAATCTTCCAGCCTATGAGCCTTCCGCTAATGTACTGGCGCTGGTAGCTGCAGAATCCCGTTTTATTAAGGATTTGAAGATCAATACGAGCAACGTACTGAACAACAATCAGCACCTGAGCAGGAAGGAAGCGCTGCTCCTGGCCCTCGCCGTAGCCGTAAATGAAAAATTCGCGCTGCTGCAGGAGTCATTGACCTCCCTGGCAAAAGAAGCCGGGGCATCCGATGGCGAAATAGCCGAGATCATCGCCTGCACTTCCCTGATGAACACCAACAATATCTACTATCGTTTCCGGCATTTCATCAAAAAGGATTTTTACGACAATCAGCCTGCCGGCATTAAGATGAGCATTATGGCCAACCCCATCCTGGGCAAGGAATTCTTCGAGCTCGTCAGCCTGGTTATCTCCGCCGTCAACGGCTGTGAGTTGTGCGTCAGCTCGCACGAGCGGTCCGTGTTACAGCACAATAGCACAGAGTCGAGAGTGATGGAAGGAGTGAGACTGGGCGCCGTCCTCAAAGGATTGATCACTGTTCTGTCCTAATTCATCAGATTCGTCATATTACCGGCAATGCTACGCCGAACCTTACTACTTTATCCATTTCGATCGTCACCTTCCTGCCGAACAGCCGGCTATGGCCGCTCCAGGTCGTGTGAATGGCATGAATGGATAAGAATGGGACCGGTTTTCGCTTTAGCACGAACGCGATATTGTCGATATTCTGGTCGTCGGCGTCGTCAGCCAGGTGTTCTTCCAAATTGATGATGAACAAAGGGCACAAAATGTCCAGGTACTGGTCCAAGGTCATCCGGTAAAGGTGGGCTTTTTCCTGCGTATCCCCTCTCAGCCGGATGCTCCTCCGCGGATACCGTTCCGTGTAGATCTCGATGATCTGTACCAGGGTGGCCAGCACAGTATTCATATCGCCCTGGTCGGTGACCCTGCCCGGATCGTCTTTTTGGGTGACTGGCAGATCCCGCAAATCAAGATTGTAGATGCCGGCATCCTTCTGGCCGTTGAAACGAACCTGCCGGGTGACTGGGCCGGCAAGCCCAGCACTGGTAAACTGAAACGCGCTGAAATCGCGGAGTGCCTGTAAATGCATATATGGAGTATGAACCATAAAATAAGAGTATAGGTGTATTAATTAATTAACTATTTACGAATTCTCTTCCGTGCCGATGGTTTTTCTACCTGGGCATATTCCGAAGCTCTTTCATCTTCATGAACCCCTGCGGAAACCTCTTCCAGCATAGGGTCGGCAATGTCAGCCGGCTGTTCCGCGGAATCTTCGGCGACATTTTCGGCAGAAGATAATTGCGGCTCACTGCCGATCTTTTTTGCCACCTTTACGACATGCGAATAGATATTGATCGTTTTGAACATCGGGTTGGCCTCGATGTACATCTTCTCCGATTTCGTCGGCTTATCGAAAGTGACCGATTGACGGTTTCCACGCTGCAGGGACCGGTATAGCTCTGCCTTCGTCTTTTCCTGCTGCAATTCCCTGATCGGATATTTCTCCAGCACCTTTTCCAGGTCATAGCCATACCGCGACCCGTACTGCTTGATCTTATAGTTATCGTGCAAATCCTTTTCCCCGAAGTCTAACCTGATCCAGGCCTTGTACTTTTCTCCTTCCAGGTTGATCATGTTTTTATACGCTGACCTCCCCTGCAACAGGTTAAATGATTCCTTGAATGTGACACCTTTACCCAGGAAAACATAGAAGGTCTGCGCCCTGTTCCTGGCCGGTTCTTCCGGATAAATTAATAAAGCGTCGAACTTGTTGAAGAAATACCTGTTCTCCTTATCGGAATGCCGGAAATATAGCTTGGCTTCCAATCTGGTATCTTCATCGAAATACGCATCGGTATATAGCTCGAATCCTTCGGCAGCTCTTTCTATCTGTTCTTCGAGTTGCTGATTCAGCAAGGCATTATCTCCAAAGCCAAGATATTTCATGTCATCCCGGAGATAGTTAAGATACTTGGGTTGCATTTTGTTTGGTTTTAAAATTAGAATTAAGGTTCCTGCGACTCAGATCAGCCGCGCATTCTCCAGGATAAAAGGGGAAGCCAGCACCTGCAGTTGCCGTCCTCCGTTCTTCTCCGATACTTCGATCAGGAGCCGTTGCCCTCTCGCCAGTTTCAGCCTGGGCAGCACCATTACGCTCGTCTGCCGCCCAAACCCTTTCACGCGGGCGGCACTGTCGTAGACATAGACGGGGGATAGCGCGTTCAGCCTTACCGGCGGCTGTTTGTGCCGCCCCTTTTGCAGGATGAAAAAGCCGATGCTGTCGACGGCATAGTCCAGTGGTGACCGGTTCGTCAGCCTCAGTGCAAAGAAGAGGGCGGGCCCCCGGGTATAAAGGCCCCTGACCTGCAGCTTCATCTTCCCGTTCCGGTTGGTGAGGAAATAGACCCGCTGGATGTCCTTCACGATTTTCTGGCAGCAGGCTTTCAGCATCGCCTTATTGAACTCGCCCGGCTTGTCCCCCTTGTCCGTCGCCGCGACAATCCTGCCCGGGACAGGAGGACCCGAATCGGCAGTGACGAACAAATCATTAATAACCGATCGATGTGCTGCCGCCGACTGAGCAGCTGCATAGTCCGGCTGACTGAGCAGGGCATACCCTGTCAGAAAAGCAAATAGCATTTTCATATCTTATTATTTAAATGATGAAGAAAATGACCCTTCCGGCCGGAGAGAATCGTTCGTTGTCTTACAATACAAATGTAGATGGGGACGTCCTTGAAATGAAAAAAAACGACCGTAAAGCCTTTGGTTTCTGCGTATAAAAACCGAAAGAAATTTACCGTCGTTTGAAAAAAAGGGAGAGATTTTCAGTTTTTTAATCCGAGGAAGGTTTTATCATTTTTTTGACTGCCGACCCCAATGTTTGTCCTTGATTTTATCATAGGTGGGCTCGGTGATGCCCATGAAGGAAACCATATCTTTTTTCGTGACACGTTGTAATAACTGCGGATCGTTTTGCACTAAATCAGCAAACATCTCATCCTGGCCCTGGGGCCCCTTGCGAAGAAACGATGCCCATTTATAGACCTGGCAATAGTATCTTACGACCATCAGTAGCGTTAGGATCGTCAGGCGAGGATGGTTTAAAAAGCCCTCAAACAGTTCTTTCCGGGAAACGCGCCACAGGACGCAATCCTCATCGGTCTCCACCACATCCCGGGAGGGGGTCGCGGTGAAAAAACTGCTGACGGCGGTGGCAATATCGTTTTCCTTCATGAACCAATTACAGCTTTCCTTTCCTTTGGGCAATTTTTCGTAGGCACGGAGCAATCCTTTCTCAATGAACCAAACATGTTCACAGATTTGCCCTTCATCCAGCAGTTTAATATTTTTTTTACATTCAATCCTTTCGGCATTATTGTGCAGCCAGTTCACAGTGCCTTCATCCAGTTCGCAAAACTTTCCCAGGAAGTCGAGTACTTTTCTCATGATAATTTTTTTAAAAGTTAATATAACGTTTTAGTGTACCTGCTGCAAAAATTAAGTGCTATTTCGGGAGTAAAAAAATGTTTTTTTACCCCTTGCAGTATGATTGCAGTCAAACGCGCTTTTTGTTGAAGAACCGCTAGTGTATATGTAGATTATTACCCGGATTAACACTTAGTATCTTCCTACCTTTGTGGTATGACCGTTCAACCCATGCTTCCCGTGCATGTCCCGGACCTGGCTGCATTGCAACAACTGGTGTTCCCCACGCTGGCTGCAGCCGACCGCATCAGGGTCGAACAATATCTTCGTCACCTTGAAGTTTTCCCGGAAGGTCAGTTTGTACTCACTGCCGGCGGGGCCTCTGACGGAGATCATCAGACCGGCGGTCAAATCATCGGCAGCACCACTACCATGCTCACCACCTTCGATTTTGGCGCACCCCATCATCGCTTCCGGGACACTTTCGGCGGCGGTTGGCTGACCCGTCATCAGCCCGACGGCGATTGGCTGTACGGACTTGACATGAGCATCCATCCTGCCTGGCGGGGCAGGGGAGGAGCCCGGCTGCTGTATCGTGCCCGCCACCAACTGGCCCGGCATCTGGGTCTGCGCGGGCAGCTGACCGTCGGGATGCCCAGCGGATATGGAGCATTGCATGACGGGCTCAGCGGCGAAGAATATTATCAACAATGGCTTGCCGGCCTTCGCGCCGATCCTACG